>NZ_JBEXTZ010000013.1:0-110725 GCF_040614195.1 Amycolatopsis sp. NPDC006125 | reverse complement strand
CACACCTGAGACAGTGTTTTGGTGAGTAAATAAAGCGTTGTGTACTACCGAACCGCCCGGCCCCCTACCACCCGGCCCCCCCCCCCCCCGCCGCCGCGGCCGGCCCGCCCCGGACCAGGAGCATCCCGGTGTGGGTGTTCGTCCTCTCGCTCGTGCTCGCCGTCGGCGCCGGCCTCGGGGGCGGCGCGCTCCTGTGGGCGGGCGAATCGCCCGCGGACCGGCAGGCCGCGGAGGCACGGGACCAGTGCGAACACCAGATCACCGTCTACTTCAACGGCACCGACCCGGACCCGGTGATGTCCGCCGCCGCGGACCGGCTGCGCGGCGACGCCCGGTTCGCCAGCGTCCGCACCCAGACCCGGCTGGAGGCCTGGGCGGAGTTCAAGCGGATCTTCGCCGACGACCCGGACCTGCTGAGCAAGTCCCGGCCGGAGGCACTGCCCGCGGCCGTGGTCCTGATGACCCGGCCGGACACCACGCCCGAGCAGGTGGCCCCGGACCTGGTGCAGCTGTTCCCCGGCGCGGAGGTCCGGACGCTGGGCCCCTGCTCGCCCTAGCGCTGGGGCAGGTGCGCGGCCACGATCGGCGCCGCGCGTTCGGCCACCACGCACGACTTGCTCGGGTCCAGCAGGTTCTGCCCGCTGAGCACCACGAACTCCATCTCGCCGAGCTTGACGGCCAGGTTGCACAGCCAGTCGCCCATGATGGAGCTGTAGTGCTGCCACGTGATGCCGCCGATCTCCTTTTCCCCGAGCGGCTGCGCGGCGAAGTACTCCTCCATCGTCTGGTCGGTGCCGTAGTAGGCCTGCAGCGAGTCGTCGAGGCTGGCGTCCGGGTCGAGTGAACGCCACTCGCAGCCCGGCGGCACCCGGTAGGAGGGCTGGGCCGCCTTCGGCGTGCCAGGGCCGAGCCCCAGCTCGGCGGCCTCGTCGGTGGTGAGCAGCGTGCACGGGTCGGTCGAGTCGGCCGGCGCGACCGTGATCCGCCCGGGCGCCGGCTGCGGTGTCCCGCTGACCGTGGTCGTGCACGCGCTGACCAGGCCGGCCGCTGCCACCACCGCGGCGATCCGCCACCTCACTGAATGCCTCCCCGGACCAGGTTTAACCGCTCGGTAACTCGCGGCGTGATCGGTTGTCCCACGCCGAACCTAGCCTGGCGGGCGCTGCCGGGAGAGGGAGACGCCGCCATGACAGCTGATCCGTTCGAGATCACCCTGCCGGTCCAGACCGGGATCGGTGTGGTCGCGCCGTTCGACTTCGCCCTCGACCGGGAGCTGTGGCGCTGGGTGCCCGACCACGCGTGCCTGCACACCACGCGCCTGCCCTACCTGCCCGAGCCGGTCACCGTGCAGCTCGCCGAGGCGCTGGCCGACCCGCACGGCGTCCGCCGCGCCACCCGCGACCTGCTCGTCCCCGAACCCGAGGTGGTCGCCTACTCGTGCACGTCCGGCAGCTTCATCGGCGGCGCCGCGGGTGAGGCCGCCCTGGTCGCGGCGATGCTCGACGCCGGCGCGCCACGCGCGGTCACCACCTCCGGCGCGATGGTCGGCGCGCTGGAGTCGCTGGGCGTGCGCCGGGTCGCGGTCGTGACGCCGTACGTGGACGCGGTCACCGACCGGCTGGTGTCGTTCCTCGCCGAGTACGGCATCACCACGACCGCGAGCGTCGGGCTCGGCATGCTCGGCGAAATCTGGAAGATGACCTACGCGCACGTGCTGGCCGCGGTCGCCGAGCTGGACACCACCGGCGCCGACGCGTTGTTCGTGAGCTGCACGAACGTCCCCACCTACGACGTGATCGAGCCCCTGCGGCGGCGGCTGGGCATCCCGGTGCTCACGGCCAACCAGGTGACCATGTGGTCGGCCCTGCGCGCCGCCGGCGTGCCACTCGACTGGGACCTGGGCGCTCCGTCGCGGCGGGAGATCGGGCTGCCGACCGGGTAGCGCGAAACCCGCTGGTCGGGCTCGTTACGCTGGAGCGCATCCGTACCGGCTCGCACCAGGAGTACTGATGCACGACCCCCGCCAGCTGCTCGACCCCGAGGTGGACGCGGCCGCCAAGCTGCGCCGTCGCGGGTACGTGCTCGACACCGACCACCTGAGCAAGCTGGTGAGCAGGCGGTCCTCCGTCATCAGCGAGGGCGACCAGGCGCGGGCCGAGTCGAAAAAGGCCGCGGCCGAGGTCGGCGCCGCCGCCAAGCGCGGTGAGGACGTCACCGAGCTGCGCGAGCGGGCCCGCGAGCTGAAGAACCGGATCACCCGGCTCGAGGAGGAGCAGCGGGAGGTCGAGGCGGAGCTGCACGAGTTCCTGCTCGGCATCCCGAACATCCCGCTCGACGAGATCCCGGACGGCGCCACCGAGGAGTTCGCCGAGGAGGTGCGCCGCGTCGGCACGCCGCCGGAGTTCGACTTCGAGCCGCTCGACCACGTCGACCTGGGCGAGCGCGCCGGGATCCTCGACCTCAGCCGCGCGACGAAGCTGTCCGGCCCGCGGTTCGCGGTGTTCAAGGGCGCCGGGTCGCGCCTGCAGCGCGCGCTGGCCCAGTTCTTCCTCGACGTGCACACCGGCGAGCACGGCTACACCGAGTTCAGCCTGCCCGCGCTGGTCACCAGGCAGACCATGACCGGCACCGGCCAGCTGCCGAAGTTCGAGGAGGACCTGTTCCGCACCGGGGTGGCGGACCGGGAGCTGTTCCTCATCCCGACCGCCGAGGTGCCGCTGGTCAACCTGCACGCGGGCGAGATCCTGCAGCTGGAGGACCTGCCGCTGCGCTACACCGCGCACACGCCCTGCTTCCGCTCGGAGGCCGGCTCGTACGGCAAGGACACCCGCGGCCTGATCCGGCAGCACGAGTTCTCCAAGGTCGAGCTGGTGCAGTTCGTCGAGGAGGAGCGCTCGCGCGAGGCGCTGGACGAGATCCTGTCGCACGCCGAGGCGCCGCTGCGCAAGCTCGGGCTGCCGTACCGGGTCATCAAGCTCGCGGCCGGGGACACCGGGTTCTCCGCGCAGATCACCTTCGACGTCGAGGTGTGGCTGCCCAGCCAGGGCACCTACCGGGAGATCTCGAGCGCGTCGGACACCGGCACGTTCCAGACGCGGCGGGCGAACATCCGCGGCAAGGGCAAGGACGGCAAGCGGGCGCAGATCGCCACGCTGAACGCGTCCGGCCTGCCGATCGGGCGGACGCTGGTGGCGGTGCTGGAGAACAACCAGCAGGCCGACGGCTCGATCCGGATCCCCGAGGCGCTGGTGCCCTACACCGGTTTCGCGGTCATCAACCCCGACGGCAGCACGGCCTAGAGCAGCCTCGCCGTCTCGTCCCAGGGGCGGCGCTGGATCTCCGCGCCGCGGCCCGATTTGGGGCAATCGAGCGGCTGGGCGTCCCGGACGGAGTAGTAGCCGCCGGAGGCGAGGGTGTCGTCGGTCGCGAGCCGGGTGATGATCCCGGCTCCGCGACGCGGATCGCCGATCCGCAAGCCGCGCAGGGTCTTTTCGAGCAGCCCGGCGAACGGCAGTTCCCGGCCGAGGCCGGTGGTGTCGAAGCCGGGGTCGCAGCACACGGCGGAGCCGCCGGGGCCCGCGAGGCGGCGGGCCAGTCCCTGGCTGAACACGATCGCCATGAGCTTCGTCCGGCCGTAGTGGACGGACGACTCGCGGCGGGTGTATTCGCCGGTGAACGCGAGGTCGCGCGCCGCGTCGACGCTGGGCGCGTGCCGGGCCGCCTCGGAGGCGACCGTGACGACCCGCCCGGTGATCCGTTCCCGCAGGAGGTTCGTCAGCAGCCACGGTGCGAGGTAGTTGACCGCGGTCATCTCGGCGAAGCCGTCCGGCCAGGAACGCGTCGACCGGCTGCCCGGCCGCGTGGCGGAGCTCGTCCACCTTCACGCTGAGGTACCTCACTACTTTCCGAGAGGTGCACATGCCGGAAGCCGGGAAGATCGGGCTGCGCTACCTGACCGTCTCCAACCAGGTGCGGCGGGCGGTGGACGAGCACGTGGCGCGGGGCGGGCCGGCACTGAAATCCTGTCCCGCGTCTTCGGTCGGCTCGAACCGCGTCAGCTGTCCACTCTGGATGCTTTGCTCGACGCGATCGAAGCAGCGGCAACCGATGCGCGGGTGACGCCCACGTGAGTGATCCCTGATGGTGTCAGTTTCGCACCCCCACCGATCCGTCTACACCCATGGCGGAACGGAAACGGGGAAGGAGTGAGCAATGACTGGCACCATGCGTCCCGAGGAGCTCATGGAGAACGCGGTGGTGGACACCCACGGCCGCAAGATCGGGAAGGTCGGCACGGTCTACGTCGCCGACGACACGCAGCAGCCGGAGTGGGTCACGGTCCGCACCGGGATGTTCGGGCACAAGGAAAGCTTCGTGCCGCTCAAGGGCGCCACGATGGACCGCGATGGCCTGCACGTGCAGGTGACCAAGGAGAAGGTGTCCGAGGCGCCGCAGACCGACGGCGACCGGCACCTGTCCGAACAGGAATCCGCCGAGCTGTACCGGTTCTACGACATGCCGGCGCCGCGGGCCAGCCAGGAGAACCGGGGCGGCGGCCGCACCACGCCGCAGCCCAGCAAGCGGGGCGCCGCGGGCGAGTCGATGACCCGCTCGGAGGAACGGCTGAACGTCGGCACCGAGCGCGTCGAGACCGGCCGGGTGAAGCTGCGCAAGTACACCGTCACCGAGGAGCAGCAGGTCAAGGTGCCGGTGACGCACGAGGAGGTGCGGCTGGAGCGCGAGCCGATCACCGACGGCGACCGCACCGGCGCCCGGATCTCCGACGAGGAGCAGGAAATCACCCTGCACGAGGAGCGCCCGAAGGTCGAGAAGGAGACCGTGCCGGTCGAAAAGGTGCGGCTGGCCAAGGAAACCGTGCGCGACGAGCAGACCGTGTCCGGCCAGGTGCGCAAGGAGCGCGTCGAGATGGAGGACGACACCAAGCAGCGCCGCAACCGCTGACGCGGGGACGCCACGGTGGTGCCGCCACCGTGGCGTCCGCGGCTGTCAGCCGGTGACGAACCGGGCGATGATCCGGCCCAGCTCCTCGCCTTGGTCCTCCTGCAGGAAGTGGCCCGCGTTCGCCAGCGTCCGGTGGTCCTGGCCTGCCGCGCCCTTCATGGCGCGCTGCAGGACGGGGGCCGCCGGGCCGGTGATCGGGTCGCTGTCGCCGAAGGCGCAGAGGAACGGGGTGTCCAGTTCGGACAGCACCGACCAGGCGCGGCGGTTCGCCTCGCTCGCCGGGTCGTCCGGAGTGGTCGGCACCAGCCCGGGCATGGCGCGTGGACCGGCCTTGTACATCTCGTTGGGGAACGGCGCGTCGTAGGCGGCGCGCTCTTCGTCGGTGAGCTTGGTGCGGCAGCCGGACTGCACGAACCGTCCGATGTCGAGCACTGGCGCCTTCTGCACGGCGTTGCGGAAGGCGAGCCACTCGGGCGGCATGGGCTGGTCGCCGGTCGGCAGGACGGTGTTGGCCGCCACCACGCGGGCGAACCGGTCCGGGTTCTCGGCGACGACGCGCAGCCCGATCAGGCCGCCCCAGTCCTGCCCGACCAGCGTGACGTCACGCAGGTCGAGCGCGTCGAACGCGAACGAGCGGATCCACTCGACGTGCCGCGCGTAGGTGTGGTCGGCGACGTCGACGGGCTTGTCGGAGCGGCCGAAGCCGATCAGGTCGGGCGCGATCGCTCTGATCCCGGCGTCGGCCAGCACCGGCAGCACCTTGCGGTAGAGGAAGGACCAACTGGGCTCGCCGTGCAGGAGCAACACGACGGGACCGTCGAACGGGCCTGCCTCCACGTAGGAGATCCGGACGATGCCGTCGTGCTCGCTCTCCAGGTCGCAGTAGAGCGGCGGGTAGTCGAAGTCGGGGAGGTCGGTGAACCGGTCTTCGGGAGTCCTCAGCAGGCGCACACACCCACCCTAGGGGCTACCGGTCAGCTGATCGAGACCGCGACGACCAGACCCAGCGCCAGGTGCGCGGCCGCGACCACGATGCTGGCCGGCGCGAACACCTCGCTCTGCATGGTCCCCTTGACGTCGATGCGGGTCGACCACTCCAGCAGCCGCACCGCCAGGACCTGCACGATGATCCCGAGCAGGCCGTAGACCAGCGAGGTGATCAGGCCTTCGGTGAGGTCGCTGGCCGAGTTGAAGATCGCGACGACCACGATGAACGCCATCGACAGCATCCCGGACGCCGTGACGATCACCGCGTTCGGCAGGCCGCGGCGCACCAGGTCGGACAGCTTGCCGGGGGTGGTCCAGTCGATCGCGTAGAACCCGACCAGCATCAGCAGCAGCCCGATGACGCCGTACAGCAGGATCGCACCGATCCCGCGCACGAGGTCGGAACCGAACGTCTCGGCCAGCGCGAGGGTGTGGGTCACGGATTCTCCCAGTTTGGTGGTGTGAGTGATCGCGGGTGGTTTATCACGATTGCGGGATCCGGTGTGGGACGAACGCGGCGCCGTCGTCGGTGACCAGGCCCGCGGTCTCCCGGATGCCGAGGCCCGCGGACGTGTCGCCGACGATCCACGCGCCCAGCGCCGGGCGGAACCCGTCGAACTCGGGCAGCGGGTCGAACGCCTGGTAGACGTACCCCTCGGCGCCGTAGACGCCGCCGGTCTCGGTCTCGTAGCCGGGCGCCACGATCTGCACGTTCGCGCCCTCGCGGCCCAGTTTCGGCTTGCGCACGTACTCGGTGAGGATGCCCGGCTGGTCGACGAACGCGGGCAGCAGGTTCGGGTGGCCCGGGTAGTTCTCCCACAGGATCGCCAGCAGCGTCTTGTTGGAGAGCAGCATCTTCCACAGCGGCTCGATCCACAGGGTGCGCGGCAGTGATTCGGCGGCGAAGCGGCCGAACTCCTCCTCGACCACCCACTCCCACGGGTACAGCTTGACCACGGTGTTCATCGGCGCCTCTTCGAGGTCGACGAACCGCTTCAGCACCGGGTCCCAGCCAATCTCCTCGATCGCCAGGCCCACGGTGTCCAGGCCGGCCTCGGCCGCGGTCTCCTGCAGGTAGGAAGTGGTGATGTGGTCCTCGCCCGTCGGGTCGGCGCTGGACCAGGTGAAGTACAGCTCGTTGGTGGGCAGCTGGCCGCGGATCTCCTGCCAGCGCTCGACGAGCCGCTCGTGCACCGAGTTCCACTGGTCGTCGTCCGGGAAGACGTCGGTCTTCCAGTGCCACTGCAGCACCGACGCCTCCAGCAGCGACGTCGGCGTGTCGGCGTTGTACTCCAGCAGCTTCGCCGGGCCGTTGCCGTCGTAGCGCAGGTCGAAGCGGCCGTAGACGTGCGGGTCGCGGCGCTTCCACGACTCCGCGATGTGCGGCCACACCCACTCCGGGATGCCGAACTCGCGGTAGCGCTCGGTCAGCACGACGTTGTCGACGGCCTCCAGGCACATCGAATGCAGCAGCTCGACGTCGGCTTCGAGGCTGAGCACCTCGTCCATCTCCAGGACGTAGTGCACCGACTCGTCCCAGTACGGCCGCTCCTGGCCGGAGCCGTAGCGGGCGGGCGTGCCGAACACGAGGCCCTGCTCTTCGACGATGCGCTGCCAGTCCCGCCGCGGCTGGGCGGTCCCCCTCCGCACCCTAGGATCCCCCGCTCTTCCCGTCGCCGCCGCTGGACTTGCCGCTGATGCCGAAGCCGCCGCGCTGCACCGTCTTGCCGGACTGGGTCTTGACCGTGGTGTTGCCGGACGGCGCGGTGTAGGTGCCGCCGCGCACCGGCTGACCGACCGTGCCGGTGCCGCCGTAGTTGTAGCGGTACTGCTCGTAGCGGCCGCCGCCGATCGGGATGAACCAGAAGCCGGTGGCCGAGTTGTAGTACCCGCCGTGGCTGGTGGCGTAGTTGTCGTCGCAGAACTCGTCGGGCCGCACCGTGCCGGTGCTGTCCGTGCAGACCGCGCTGACCTCGTCACCGGTGGCCGCGATGTACCAGCTCGCCACGACGGCGACCAGGCCGACGGTCACGCCGCTGCCGATCAGCACCTTCCGCCGGGTGGCGGCTTTCTGCTCCGCCTGGGCGCGTGCTTGCTCCTCGGCGGCCTCCTGGCGGGCCTGGTCCTCCAGCGCCTGCCGCCGAGCGCGCTGCTCGGCCAGCGTGGGCTCCCGTCGTTTGGCCGTCGACGGGTCCTGGAACCGCATCGAGCCACGCGGGGGCTGTTCTTCCGGGGGCTGCTGGCCGCCCGGCGCACCGTCGTCTGTCATCGCGCTCACCCTAACCACCCGAGGGGTGTCCCGTCCCGCTGACGCAGGCATTATGGGACGCGATGCTCGGAGATGGAGTGGAAAAGACCACGCTGCGTACCCGCCTGGTGATGGCGGGTGTGTTTTTGGGCGCCATCCTGGCGTTGTCGCTGAGCGTCGCGTTCTCGTGGGGAGGCGCCGTCAGCGGCGGCGGCGAGGTCGAGGAGTCCCCCGAGGCGAAGGCCGCGTTCACCGCTCCGCCCGGCAGTTGCGTCACGTGGACCATGCCGGACGTGTCGGACATCCACATCGTGCCGTGCGCCCAGCCGCACCTGTACGAGGTCACCGGCGTGGTCAACATCGGCGACAGGTACCCGCCGAACGCGCCCGCGCCGACGGTCGACCAGTGGCGGGACATCGCGCTGGAACGCTGCACGGCCGGTGTGGAGACGTACCTGAACGAGCAGCTCGACCCGTTCGGCCGGTTCACGGTGAGCGCGCTGCGCCCCGGAAACGACGAGTGGGCCGACGGCGACCGCGAGATGCGGTGCGTGCTGCAGTGGGCCGCGCCCGGCGGCAAGCTGGAGCCGATCATCGGCAACGCGGCGGGCCAGTCGCAGTCGGCGGTGTGGGAGCCGGGCACGTGCCTGGCGCTGGTCGACAAGACGGTCGGCAACCCGATCGACTGCGCGCAGCCGCACTCCTACGAGATCGTCGCCACGCTGGACCTGAAGACGAAGTTCCCGGACGGCTACCCGTCGCAGAACGACCAGAAGATCTGGCTGGACACCGAGTGCAACCGGGCGGTCCAGGACTACGCGGGCGAGGTCGACCTGGCGGCGCAGAAGCTGATCCTGACGTGGGACATCCGGGAGCAGGAGAGCTGGGACGCCGGTTCGACGCTGGTGAACTGCAAGGTCGGCGCGAAGCTGGCGGACAACAGCGGCCTCGCGCCGGTGACGGGCAGCATCCGCAAGGCCGGGACGCCGGCTCCGCCCACGAGCCCGGGCAGGTAGTGGCCCGTGCCCGTGGAGATGTCGAAGGCCCGGTTCGAGGAACTGGTGGCCGACGCGCTGGACGAGGTGCCGGAGGAACTGGCCGGCGCGATGGACAACGTGGTCGTGCTGGTGGAGGACCACAACGACGAGGCGCCGGACATCCTCGGCCTCTACCACGGCGTCGCGCTGACCGAACGAACGAGCGACTACGGCGGCGTGCTGCCCGACCGGATCTCGATCTACCGCACCCCGATCCTCGCCATGTGCGATTCGGAGGAGCAGGTGGTGGAAGAGGTGCTGATCACGGTGGTGCACGAAATCGCACACCACTTCGGCATCGACGACAGCCGCCTGCACGAACTCGGCTGGGGCTAACCCTTCTTTAGAGGTGACCCACCAGGGTGGGCCCCGCTCGCGTTCTCCCCGTCGCCTGGCTGCCACCCGAGCGCCGAAAACAGGCCCTGTCCAGGGCGCGCAGCGTCCACTTCACCCTGGACAGGGCCTGTCTTTGGTGCTTCCCTGTTGCCTGGCCACGGGGCGGACGCGAGCCCAGGCCCACCCGCACCCAAAGCAACGGGCACAACAAACGAACCACCCCGGCGACCCGGCCCCTTCCTCCCCAGAGCTTGCCCGCCGGCGAGGCATCTTTTGTCTTTCGCCGACCCCCGATTCGGGTTCATCAACTCGCCTTTCCAACGCTCGTCATGGCAGCATCGGAAGCACTGGGGAATCGGGACGCCACCGAGGGTGATCATGAAGGACGTATGCCGGACCGGCGGCTGAGCTGGCTGCTGGCGGCCAATGCGGTGGGCAACCTCGCCGACGGGATCGGCAAGGTCGCCTTTCCGCTGCTGGCCGCGACCCTGACGCGTGACCCGGTGCAGATCGGCGCGCTGTCCGCGACCCAGTTCCTGCCGTGGCTGCTGCTCGGCGTGTTCGCCGGGACCCTGGCGGACCGGGTGGACCGCAAGCGGGCCGTCCTGCTGGCGAACGCGACGCGGGCGGTGGTCGTCGGGCTGACCGCGCTGCTCGTGTACACCGGCACGTTGTCGATCTGGCTCGTCTACGTCGCCGCGCTGCTGCTGGGTGCGGCCGAGACGGTGGCGGAGAGCGCGGGCAACGCGATGATCCCGGCGCTGGCCAGGCCGGATCAGCTGGAGAGCGCGAACAGCAAGTTCCAGGGCGCCGAGATCCTCGGCCAGACCTTCCTCGGCGGGCCGATCGGCAGTCTCACGTTCGCGGTGTTCGCCGCGTTCCCGTTCCTGCTGAACTCGGCCGGGTTCGCGATCGCGGCCGCGTTGCTCGTCGGGCTGGCGGGCAGTTTCCGGCCGAAGACCCGGGCCGAGCCGACCCGGTTGCGCACCGACCTGGTCGACGGGCTGAAGTGGCTGGTCCACCACCCGCTGCTGTGCCGTCTGGTGGTCATCGCCGGGCTGATCAGCTTCGCCAGCGAGATGGCCCAGGCCCAGCTGGTGCTGTACGCGCTGGAGGACCTCGGGCTGAGCGAGGCCGCGTTCGGGCTGTTCACGTTCGTCGGCGGCATCGGCGGGCTGGCCGGCGCCGCGGTCGCGCCGCGGCTGGTGCGGCGCGCGGGGCGGCGGCCGGTGCTGGTGGCCGGGATCTTCGCCGGTGGCGTCGGGTTCGGCGCGATGGGCCTGGTGCACCAGCCGATCGCGTCCGCCGCCCTGTTCGGGCTGTTCGCGGCGGCCGTCGTGGCGGTGAACGTGGTGCTGGCGACCGCCCGCCACACCCTGGTGCCGAGCGAGCTTCTCGGCCGCGTGCTCGGGGTGTGGCGGACGGTCGTGTGGGGCGCGATCCCGCTCGGCGCGCTGGCCGGCGGCGCGCTGACGCAGGTGCTCGGCAGCGCGAGCGCCACCTTCGCGGTGTCCGGGGGCGCCCAGATCGCGCTGGCCGCGCTCGCCGTGCTGCTGCTGTGGCGGTTCTCGATGGATCGCGAGCCGGTCAGCTCTTCCTGAGCAGGAACCGCTGCAGCTTGCCGCTCGGGGTCTTCGGCAGCTCGGGCACGAAGTGCACCTGGCGCGGGTAGGCGTGCGCCGCGTACTTCGTCTTCACCAGCTGCTGCAGCTCCGTCACCAGCTCCTCACCCGGTTCGGCGCCCTGGCGGAGCACGACGAACGCGGCCACCACCTCGCCGCGCAGCTCGTCCGGCAGGCCGACCACGGCCGCCTCCGCGACGGCGTCGTGCTGCAGCAGCACGCTTTCCACCTCGAACGGCCCGATGCGGTACCCGGCCATCAGGATGACGTCGTCGTCCCGCGAGGCGAACGTGAAGTAGCCGTCCGCGGACTTCGTGGCCACATCCCCGGTCAGGTACCAGCGGCCGTCGGCGGAGAACCGCTCCGCGGTGCGATCCGGCGCGTCGCGGTACCCGGTGAACCACATCAGCGGGCTGTGCTCCAGATCGACGGCCACCCGGCCCTGCTCGCCCGGCGGCGCGACCTCGTCGGCGTCGGGGCGCAGCACCTCGGCCCGCCATCCGGGCAGCGCGCGTCCCATCGAGCCCGGCCGCAGCTCGCCGCGGATGTCCGGGTGCCAGCCGTTCGCGATCACCATGCCCAGCTCGGTCTGGCCGTAGTGGTCCAGGATCGGCACGCCGAACGCCTTCTCCGCCCACTCGATGACGTCCGGGTTCAGCGGCTCGCCCGCCGACGAGCAGTGCCGCAGCCGCAACCCGTCCGGCACCGGGACGTCGGCGTTGCGCAGCGCGCGGTAGACCGTCGGGCCCGCGGTGAAGTTGGTGACGCCGAACCGCTCCAGCACCGAGTAGGTCAGCTCCGGGGAGAACCCGGCGTGCAGCAGCAGGCTGCGCTGCCCGAGCGCGAGCGGGCCGATCACGGCGTAGTACAGGCCGTAGGCCCAGCCCGGGTCGGCGGCGTTCCAGAACACGTCGTCCGGCCGGTGGTCCAGGCCGAACTCCTGGTACATCCGGAACGCGGCGATCGCCCGCGCCGGGATCGGCACGCCCTTCGGCGCACCGGTCGTACCGGACGTGAACAGCTCCACGATCGTCCCGTCGCCGCCGACGGCGACCGGCTCCGGCTGGGGTTCCGCGCGCAGCAGGTCGGCGAACGCGAGGTCGTCCCCGCTCGCCTCGCCGGTGACGATCACCCGCCGCTCGCCGGGGACCTCGTCGAGCTTGGCGCGCTGCGACGGGTCGGCGATGACCACCTGGACGCCGCCGACCCGGGTCTCGATCGCGGGCGGTGCGAAGGCGGTGAACAGCGGCACCTGCACCGCGCCGAGCCGCCAGATCCCCAGCACGGCGACGACGAACTCGGCCGACTTGGCCATCAGCGTCGCGACCCGGTCACCGCGCCCGACCCCCAGTTCCGCCAGCGCGGTGGCGAAGCGCGCGGAGGCGTCCCGCAGCTCGCCGAAGGTGAGGTCGCGGCTGGTCAGGTCCGGTTCGACGACGGTGAAGGCCACGTCGCCGTCCGGGTGGTCGTCGCACAGCAGCCGGGCGACGCAGGCGTCCGGCCGGTCGTAGGGGGACGTCGATGTCATGGAGCCGATGGTCGTCGCCGGGGCCCGCGCGTGCCACCCCCGGATGGGGGCCGATCAGCGTCTGGTGCGGGCGTCCGGTCGGTGCTGGAATGTCCTATGCGGATCAGCGACTCCGATGAGCCGGTCGCGGCGCGGCGCCGGCTGGTGCTGGCGGGTGTCGCCGGGTTCGCGGTCGGCGCCGGGATGATCGGCGTGCTGTGGGCGTCGACCACCGCGGTGAGCGGCCCGACCGCGGACGCGAAGGCCGCATGCGCCGCGCTGGCCAGGGCCGAGCCGCTGCCGGAGGGCCGCGTCGGCCGGGGCACCCTCGAACCGGGCGTGCTGCAGCACATCATGGCGGCGGACGCGCTGGCCTCGGCGGCCGCCGAGGTCAGCTCGACCTACGACGACCTCGCCGACCACATCGACGGCGTGCGGCGGATGGCGCTGAGCCTCAACTTCGCCGACCCCAACGGCCGGCGGCACCTCGCCCAGGCCCGCGAGATCTGCGGCACCGTCTAGCTACTCGCCGCTGCCCTTCTGGATCGTCCGGACGGTGAGCTGGTCACCGGGGATCTTCTCGCTCGCGCAGCCCGTGGTGGGCAGCTCGACGAACATCGACGCCGTCTCCTGCGGCGGGTAGACCCGCAGGCCGCGCACCGGCTGCGGCTGGCACGTCACGGTGTCGTAGTTCTGCACGTTGACGAACCCGATCTCGGCGTAGGCGGTGTCGCCGTTGTTCAGCGTGAACGCGCCGCCCTTCTCGCCCTGACGGACCGCCGCGGGGCCCACCTGGTGGCCGTCCTCCCCGGCGACGTACGAAACGCCCGGGAAGCCCTGGATCACACACGGACGGTCACTCACGTTGGTGAAGATCAGCGGCCGGTAGACCGTGCCGGCGCCGGCGTCACCGTGACCGAGGGTCAGCTTGAGGTCGCTGGACTTGCACAGCGTCTCGCCGGCCTTCGTGCTGGTCGCCGCGTCCGGTTCGGGCGACGACTCGGACGTGGACGGGCTGCTCGAGGTGGAGCCTGGCGTCGTCGGCGCCCCCGACTGCGGCTGGGCGTTCTCGGTGCCCGCGGTGCCGCATCCGGCCAGGACGGCCGCCAGTGCCGCCGTCGCCACACCGAGCCCGATGCGCGGGAAATGTCCTCGAACCACGATCTTTCCCCTCCCTGTGCCGATCGGAGCACTACCCGGGAGACGTGCGGTCCACACGCCGGGTTGCGTGGTGTCACGCGATTTTCCGACGACCCATCGCGACATGCGGTGAAACTACAACAAACCACCCTGCGTCACCGCCCGGGAAGTCGCCTACATGGGCAAACCGACCCAGTTCAGGCACTGCCAGCCACCGTCCGCGGCGATCTCCAGCTCGACGATGCCGGTGTTCGGGATCAGGCCCTGATCGGCCAGCTCGGGCCGCACATTCGGGGCCAGCCACTCCGCGCCGACGCGGATCAGCCCGCCGTGCGAGACCAGCACCACGACACCGTCCGATCGGGTGAGGTCGTGACGCTCGGCGAGACCGGCGATCGCGCCGGTGAACCGCGCCCTGGCCTGCTCGCCGGTCTCCCCGCCGGGCATCGAGACGTGCAGCTCGCCGCGGGTCCAGTGGCTGACCACGGTCAGGTAGTGCTCGATCGCCTCCCGGTCGTGGCGGCCCTCCAGGTCGCCGACGACGATCTCGTGCACGCCCTCGACCCGCTCCACCGTCATGCCCAGTGCCTCGGCCAGCGGGGCCGCCGTCTGCTGCGCGCGAATCGCGTGCGAGGCGTAGACCGCCTCCACCGGCTCGGTCGAGAGCTTCTCGGCCAGCTGCCGCGCCTGCTCGTGGCCCAGCTCGGTGAGCGGCGGCCCGGGCAACGCGGTGTCCAGCTTCTTCGCGACGTTGGCCGGGGTCTGCCCGTGCCGGACCAGGTACAGCTTCACGCCTGCTCCCCTCTCTGCACCGCGGCGACCCAGTCCGCGGCGTCGGTGAAGTCCTCGTTGCGGGCGGCCGGTTCGATGGTCGCCGTCACCCCGTCGGCCCGGGCGAACGAGCCGAGGAACCGGACATCCCGGCAGCGGCGGCGCAGCGCGGCGAGCGCGTCGGCGATGCGCGGCTCGGCGACGTGTCCCTCGAAGTCGATGAAGAACCGGTACTCGCCGAAGTTCTGCTTGTTCGGGCGGGCGTCCAGGCGGGTCAGGTTGATGCCGCGGGTCGCGAGCTCGGTGAGCAGTTCGGCGAGCGCGCCGGTGCGGTTGGCGGCCGCGGCGACGATCGAGGTGCGGTCGGCGCCGGTCGGCTCCGGCAACGTCACCGGGGGCCGCCGCATCAGCAGGAACCGGGTGCGGGCGTCCCGGACGTCGGCGACCTCCGTCGCCAGCACCTTCAGCGGGTAGTGCTCGACGGCGACCGGCGCGGTCACGGCGGCGTCGAACTCCCCTGCCTGCACGGCGACCGCGGCCGCCGCGGTCGAGCCGGCCGCCACCGCGCGGGCGCCGGGCAGGTTGTCCTCCAGCCACTTCCGGACCTGCGCGAGCGCGTGCGGATGGCTCGCCACAGTACGGATTTCGCCGACGTCGTCCCGCGTGAGGACGCTGAAGTGCACTGGCAGCAAGGCTTCCGCAACACCGATCAACGGCTCGCCGACGGCGAGGCTGTCCAGCGTCGCGGGAACCGCGCCCTCGACTGAGTTTTCGACCGGCACGCACGCCGCATCCGCTTCACCGCGCCGAACGGCGTCCAGCGCCTTCGGAATCGTCTCGGCGGCGACGAGTTCGTCCCCCGCCGTCGTGAAAGTGCGCGCCGCCTGCTCGGTGAACGTCCCGACCGGCCCGAAATATGCGATCCGTGACACGCGGACAGGCTACGCACCGCGCCGGGACTTGGTCTGTTCAGGCATTCGAGTGCGTCTCGTGGTTACGCGGGGTCGCGTTTTTTGGCATGGTGTAGAGGTGACTGCCGAATCGGGCACCCAACCCACCGGCAACCGAACGGAGGACCAGGTCGCTCCCTCGACTCCCGCCCTGGTGCTGTGTGCCGTCGACGAACCACTCGCCAGCGCGTGGCGCTCCGTTGTGGACACCATGACGGGATCGGTGCGCGTGCACCAGGGTTCGGTGCTGGACGTCGTCGCCGACGCCGTGGTGAGCCCGGCGAACTCGTTCGGCTGGATGCGCGGCGGGATCGACGCCGTCTACGCGCGCGCCTTCCCGAACGTCGAGCAGAACGTCCGCAGCACGATCCTCGCCTACCACGGCGGCGAACTGCCGGTGGGCAGCGCGGTCGTGGTCCCCACCGGCGAGCCCGCGCCCGCGTGGCTGATCAGCGCGCCGACGATGCGTGAACCCGGCGAGCGACTGCCCGCCGATACGGTCCACCCGTACCTGGCGGCGCGGGCGGTGTTCCTGCAGTGGCGCGACGGCGTGCTGGAGCAGGGCGTGGCGGTGCGCGCGGTCGTGGGGACGATCGCGATGCCCGGTCTCGGCACCGGCGTCGGCGGCGTCAGCCCGGAGACCTGCGCGCGCCAGGTGGCGGCGGCCTGGGACGAGGTCTTCCGGCGCAACTAGGTTCTGTTTCCCAAGCGGCGGAGCCGCTTGCGGTGGGCCGTCACCTGGCGCCGCCGCGGGTTTGAACGGGCGGAGCCGCGCGGAGCGCGTCCGTTGAGGGTGGTGGTGGGTGACGCAGATGGAGACCGCCACGCGAAGCGCGTCCGTTGAGGGTGGTGGCGGGCTGGCGGGAGGGGCCGCCACCCGCACCGCCACGCAAGCCCCTTCCGGACACGCCCTAACACTCCCGCGCTGGTCAGCGGCGCTTTCCGGGGTGCGTGTAGAAGGTCACAGCGCATTTACGCGCCGTAAGACCTACCGTTGAACCTGCGTTACCGGAGATGTCGACGCCAGCCCAGCCCACCGACGGGCAAGGAGTGTGGGAATGCCACGGGTACGTGAGCTCAGCCCGTACGTCGAGCTCCACCGGGAGCAGTGGCGGGAGCTGCGTCGCAGCACCCC
Organism: Amycolatopsis sp. NPDC006125; assembly: GCF_040614195.1. Classification (NCBI taxonomy): domain Bacteria; kingdom Bacillati; phylum Actinomycetota; class Actinomycetes; order Pseudonocardiales; family Pseudonocardiaceae; genus Amycolatopsis; species Amycolatopsis sp. NPDC006125. The sequence continues at coordinate 94,030 of NZ_JBEXTZ010000013.1, read as the reverse complement.
GTTGCCGCTGACTGCCGAGGAGCTGCGCGGTCTGCGGGGGCTCGGGGAGCAGATCGATCTGACCGAGGTCGCCGAGGTCTACCTGCCGCTGTCGCGGATGATCAACCTGCAGGTCGCGGCGCGTCAACGTCTCTACGAAGCCACCACGACCTTCCTCGGCGAGGATTGCCGCGGCACGAAGGTGCCGTTCGTGATCGGCATCGCCGGCAGCGTCGCGGTCGGCAAGTCGACCACCGCACGCATCCTGCGCACCCTGCTCGCCCGCTGGCCCGACCACCCGCGCGTCGACCTGGTCACCACCGACGGGTTCCTCTACCCGAAGGCCGAGCTGGTCCGCCGTGGCATCATGCACCGCAAGGGCTTCCCGGAGAGCTACGACCGCCGCGCGCTGCTGCGCTTCGTCTCCGACGTCAAGTCCGGCGCCGAGTCGGTCAGCGCGCCGGTGTACTCGCACCTCGCCTACGACATCCTGCCCGGCGAGGAGCAGGTCGTGAACCGGCCGGACATCCTCATCATCGAGGGCCTGAACGTGCTGCAGCCCGGCCCGAGCCTGACGGTGTCGGACCTGTTCGACTTCTCCATCTACGTGGACGCGCACATCGAGGACATCGAGCGCTGGTACGTGGAGCGGTTCCTGAAGCTGCGCAGCACGGCGTTCGCCGACCCGGCCTCGCACTTCCACCACTTCGCCACGCTGGACGACGTCGAGGCCCGCGCCGAGGCGCGGCACCTGTGGCGCACTATCAACGAGCCGAACCTGGTGGAGAACATCCTGCCGACGCGCCCCCGCGCGACGCTGGTGCTCCGGAAGGACCCGGACCACAGCATCAACCGGGTGCGCCTGCGCAAACTGTAGGCGCGGCCTCGGCCGAACGGCTGACCCCGGCGACCGAGCGGTAACCGGTTGGCCGATACCGCCGGCACCTCGCAAAGCTCACCCTGGAGTGCAGGAAATGCGCCCTGACCAGGGAGGAGGCACGCCGATGTTCGCGATCATCTTCACGTGGATCGGCGCCGTGCTCGGTATCACGGTGCTGCTGGTGATGGCCTTCGGTGCGTTCGTCCTCGATTTCGAAGACGCTCTCGCCGACCGCCGCCGCAAGCGCCCGCTCGACCCCGTGGCCGTGGACAGCCCGACGACCGCCGTGCCCTAGCCGGTGAGGTGCGCGCCCGCGAGAGCGAGGCTGCGGGCGCGCAGCGTCGCCCTCGCCGCTTCGTCGTAGGCCTGTTCGTTCGCCCGGGCCGGCCGGTCCCGGTCGAAGAACTGGCCAGTCACGCCCTCGACCTCCGGAGCGACCGCCAGCCTGCGGGTGGCCGCCACCCCGGTGTCCAGGGTGTCGGAGCTGAAGCCGATCTCGGACAGGACGATCTTGGTCGGCATGTAGGTGCCCGGGTGCAGGCTGGTCGCGGTCAGCTCGGCGGGCGCGAACCGCCCGGCGAGGTCGAGGCAGTGCATGATCTGCGCGAGCTTGCTCTGCCCGTACGCACGCGTACCCGAGTAGTCCCGCTCGATCATGAGGTCGTCGAAGTCGAGCGGGTGCTGGCCCAGTGACGCGACGTGGACGACGCGGGCGGCGTGGTCCGCGGTCGCCGAGGCCCGCAGCAGCGGGATCAGGTTCTCGGTGAGCACGAAGGTCGCCAGGTAGTTCACCGCGAAGCGCAGCTCGTGGCCGTCCCGGCTGGTGCGGCGCTCGCGGCCGTCCGGCTCGCCGGACCCGATGCCGGCGTTGTTGACGAGCACGTCGAGCCGGCCGGCTTCGTCCGCGATCGTGCCTGCCAGCCGGGCAACCTGGGCGAGTTCGGACAGGTCGGCGGTCACTGTGACCGGCGCGGGGGCCCCGGCGGCGCGCACCTCCGCGGCGATCCGGTCGAGTTTGCCGGGGTCACGACCGTGCAGGACGAGACGGACGTCTTCGGCGGCGAGACGCACCGCGAGGGCCCGGCCGAGGCCGTCGGTGGCGCCGGTGATCGCGACGGTCCGGGTCACTACCGCTGCCTCACTCGTCCGCCGAGCCCGGGTCCAGCTCGTCGAGGGCGGCGACGTAGTCGTCGAGGTCGAACTCCAGCTCGCCGTCCTCGTCCTGGGTGAGGTGCTCCTCCAGGACCGCCGTCAGCTCGGCCAGCACCTCGTCGCGCTCCAGGCCCGACTCGGTCAGGCGCTGGGCGGCGATCCAGGTCTCGGCGGGCTCGCCGTCCCACAGCTGGTCGACCACCGTCGTCAGCGCCACCGCCCGCAGCTCGGACTCGTCGTCGTCCTCGAACTCGGCCGCGAACTCGCTCAGCACCAGCATCCGGCGCTGCTCGGGGTCGGACGGGTCGAGCTCGACCTCGTCGTCCTCGGTCTCGACCGTCAGCGACGGCAGCGCGAACTGGCGGCGTTCCAGCAGGTCCTGCACGTCCTCCGGAGTCAGGTCCTCCGAGCCGGCCAGGTAGGCGTCCAATGCGGACTCCTCCTCCGGCTCGCGGTCGTCCAGCCGGTCCTCGACCGCCTCGACCAGCGCGGTCAGCGCGTCCTCGGGCAGGCTCTGGCGCTCGCCGAACACGCGCGCCCACACCGGCAGCAGCGCGGCCATCGCCGCGTCCTGCTCCTCGGTCAGCTCGATCTGCCCGTCGTCCACGAAGTCCACAAAGGACTCCAGCTTGGCCGGGCCGACCCGCAGCGGGCGCCGCGCGTCGTGCTCCAGGCCGAACTCGATCAGCCGCAACGCGACCACGCGGGCGTCCTCGGTGTCGCCGACCTCGTTCCCGGCCGCGGCGAAGAACGAGTCGATGACCTCGGCCTGCTCCTCGACCGACAGCGGCTCCGGCTCCGCGACCTCCGCCGGCTCCGGCAACGCGCGCAGCCGGGCCAGTGCGAGCGCGCGGAACCGGACGAAGTCCTCGCCCACCTCGGGCTCGGCCTGCCACTCGGTGCCCGCGAAGGCGTCCGCGATCACCTCGTGGGCCTGCTCGGGGCTGATCTCCGCGGACTCGCCGACCGCCCGCAGCTCGGCCAGCACGTCCTGCGGCGACTCGACGATCGCGGCGTCGGTGACCCAGCCGCCGAAGCTGCCGTAGTTGATCGACACGACCAGCCCGTGGTCGCCGAACGACACCAGCACCGAGCTCTCGTCGCCGTAGACGTCGGTGGCGCGCCAGCAGGCGCCGGGCGTGACCTGGTTCAGCTTCGCCGCCCAGGCCGGCTCGGGCAGCCCGAACTTTTCCAGCGCCAGGCCCGCGGCCTCGCGCTGGTCCTCGTCCGCGGCCAGGACCCGCAGCGCGGCGAGCGGCGCCACCAGGCGCTCCGGCTCGGCGGTGCTCGCGGCGAGGTCGATCAGGCCGGCCGCGAGGTCGTCGTCGGCCTCCCACCACTCGCCGAGGATCTCCGAGGTGACCAGCTCGACGCGGGTCGGATCGGCGTCGTTCCCCAGTTCGGCGAAGGCGTTCAGAACCTCGTCGAATGCGGTCTCCGGCTGCGGCACCTCGGTCATGCGCTCATGTTCGCACCAGCCGCGCCCGGGCCGACGCGCGGGATCGGCGTTTCACTCCTTGGGCAGCGCGATCCGGGCGTTCCGGATTTCGGTGATCAACCGGACCTTCCGCTTGTGCCTGCCGACCAGTTCGGCCAGATAGGGCGCGAAGTCCGCCCCGCGGCCGACCGTCCGGTACAGCTTGCGCAGCCGGCGCAGGGCGCGCGCCGCCTCGCGGTAGTGCTCGACGGTCCGGCTGCCGATCAGCTCCTCCACGTGGGCCCGGTGGACCTCCAGCAGCTCCGCGGCCTCGTCCTCGCGGCCTGCCGCGACCAGCGCCTCGATCAGCGCGTCGGCGTTCGCGACAGTCGGCTCGCGGTCGAACTCCGCGCGCCGCAGGCCCAGCACGTCGTCGGCGAGCTCGGTGGCCGCCGGGTCCTGCTTCAGCGCCCGCGCCGCGTAGGTGATCGCCTCGCTCGTGCGGCCCGCGGCCCGCAGCACGCGCACGATCCGCAGGCTCGCCTCCATGGTCGGCAGCTGCTTGGACAGGATCGCGACCAGGCCGTCGACGTCGCCGGAGATCTCCACCAGTTGCTCGTGCAGCCGCTCGGCGACCGGCCGCTTCGCCCGGTCGCGGCCGGCCCGGTCGACGTGGGACCGCAGCTGGGCCAGCCCGGTCTCGCCGAGCGGGACGGCGAACTGGGCCAGGTCGATCTCGGTGCGCCCGTCGAACGCGATGCCGGCGAGCCAGTCGGCCAGCTCGACGGGGTCCGGCGGCCGGGCCGCGCACGCCCGCGCGTAGAGGCCGAGGGCGCGCCGCAGCTCGGCGCCGTCGCCCTCGTCCCGGCAGATGCGCTCGACGGTGCGGCGGGCCAGCGGGGCGACGTCGGCGCGGGTGCCGGAGTCGAGCAGCCGCTGCACGGTGTCCAGCACCGGGCCGATCTTCGCGACCTCGGCCTGCGGCTCCGGCGCCGCGGCCCGCAGTTCGAGCGACCGTCGCAGTTCCGGATCGCGTTCGGCCTGTTCGTGGAGCAGTCCGGCCAGCGTCTCGGAGTCGAGGGAGGACAGGTAGGCGCGGAGATCCGTCACCCCGCACATCCTGGCCTACTCGCGTCGCAGCGCGATCGGCGCGGCACCGCCTGTTTCATGATCGAAATCCGCGTCTTCCTCGGCGAGCAGGTCGCGGAACTCCTCGGTGATCTCGTCCAGCTCCTCCAGCAGCCGCTCGATCGCGGCGGGCCGCAGCCCGGAGCGCTCGCCGGCCCAGCGGCCCCACGGCGGCAGGACCTCCGGCAGGGTCGCCAGGAACTCCTCGGGGAAGCCCTCGGTGTTGAGGACGTCCTCCAGGAGGAGGTCGAACTTGCCGGGGCCCACCCGCAGCGGGCGGCCGAAGTCGTCGTCGCAGCCGTAGTCCACGACGAACCGGACGCAGTCGGTGAACCAGCGGTCGTCGCGGACGCCGTCGGCCTCGGCGAGGAAGGCGCGCACCAGCTCGTCCCGCTCCTGCTCGGTGAACGTCGGCGGTTCCACGGGCGGCTCGGCCGGCGGCATGGCGCGCAGCCGGGCGGCGACCAGCGCGCGCAGCGGGGTGAGCGGGTCCTCGGCGATCACGTCCGGCAGCAGGGCCGCGGCGCTGTCGTTGACCGCGACCGCGTCTTCCAGGATCCGGCGTGCCTTCGGCAGCGGGATCCGCTCGGTCACGAAGACCTCGCTGGCCTCCTCGCCCGCGCGCATGCTGTCCACCAGGTCGCCCACCTGGTCGGTGAGGTAGACGTCGCCCAGGCCGCCGCCGCTCAGCTCGACCTCGGCGACGAGCCCGTGCGCGTGACCGGCCCGGGCCGCACACAGCAGCAGGGTGGCCCCGTCGCCGTACACGTCGGCCTGCTGCCAGCACTCGGTGACAGTGAGGTCGCCCAGGTCCCAGGGCGGTTCGGGCATGGCGGAGAACGCGTCGGCCGCCTCCGCGGCCCGGTCGCGCTGCTCCTCGGTGAGGGCCAGGTGCTGCAGCATCCGCAGCAGCGCGCGGGCGGCCGGGCTCGGGCGGCGGGCGGCGTCGTCGATCAGCGGCAGCACGACGTCGCGGCCTTCGTCGGACGGGTGCCACAGGTCGCCGAGGATCGTCGAGGCCATCAGCTCGACCTCGACCGGGTCGCGCTCGGCCAACGCGTCCTCCGCGTCGGCGAGCACAGTCTTGAGCAGCTGCCGCCGCTCATCGGAGACGGCGGACTTCTTCTTCGCGGGCTTTCGCTTCCGGCTGACCGGGCTCATGCGCCCATGGTGGCAGCTCCGCGGCCGGAGACCACCCTGGGCAGCGCGATGCGGGCGTTGCGGACCTCGACGAGGAGGCGGGTCTTGCGCTTGTGCGTCTCGACCAGACCGGCCAGGTACTCGCCGAACTCCGGCACCCGGTCCGCGCGTTTGTGCAGGGCCCGCAGCTCACGCAGCCGCTGGGCCGCCTCGCGGTAGCCGTCCGGGTCCTTGAGCTGGATCAGCTCGTCGACGTGCAGGCGGTAGACCGGGATCGCCTCGGCCGGGTCGTGTTCGGCGAGGCGGGACAACGCCTGCTCGCGCTCCTCGGGCCAGCGGCCGAGCTCCTCGGCGGCGGCCCGCAGCGCGCGGTAGGTGTCCGGCGACGGGTGGCGGCGGAACTCGGCGCGGCGCAGGGCGAGCACGCCCTCGCGCGGGTGCACGACGGTGCGGGCGGCGTGGGCGATGGCCTCGCCGTGGCGGCCCGCGGAGCGCAGCAGGCGGACGATGCGCAGCGTGGTGGCCGGGGTGGGCGGCTGGGCGGACAGGATCGCGAGGAGGGTGTCGACGTCGCCGGTGACCTCGGCGAGCTGCTCGGTCAGGCGGCGGGTGGCGTCGTTCTCCGGGGCCTCGCCGAGCGCGGCCTTGAGGTGCGTGAAGCCTTCGTCGCCGAGCGCGGCGGCGAAGTCGGCGAGGTTGATCTCGGGCCAGCCGGGCCGGTCGAGCTGCGTTTCCAGGATCCAGTCGGCCAGCTCGCGCGGGTCGGGTGGGTGGACGGCGCAGGCGCGGGCGTAGAGGCCGATCGCGCGGCGCAGCTCGGCGCCGGTGGCTCCGGTGTCGGCCATCCGGCGGGCCAGCGGGGTCAGGTCGGCCTGGGTGCCGGCGTCGAGGAGTCGTTGCAGAGTGTCCAGAACCGGACCGACGGTGCCGTGCGCGACGGCGCGCAACTCCAGCTCGTGTCGTAACCGCGGGTCACGGTCCGCCTGTTCGAGGAGGAGTTCGGCCAGCGTCTCCGCGTCGAGAGTGCGCAGGTAGGCACGCAGATCCGGGGCCGAGGTCATGCGGACAATCCTGCCGCACCCGATGGAAGGAGACCGTCACCCAACAGCGTCGTCTTCTCTGACGCTGCGTGAGCATCAGCAGGGGCTGAGCCACTGGAAGAAGTAACCGGTCTCCGCGCCACGATCGAGGTCGTCCAGGAGGGGGACGGGCGAGATCTCCGGGACGCTGCGCGGGTACGGGCGCCAGCGTCCCGCGTCGGCGAGGTAGTAGAGCGACCACATCTCGTCGAGGCCGTAGCGGAGCTGCGCGAACGGCCGTTCGGCCGCACCGCCGCTGGCCCATTCGGCGCGCCGCTCGACGAGGGTCACGATGCGCCCGCGCCAGCGGGACATCACGCTGTACTCACCGCGCTGACCAGCCGGAACCCGCCGCTCACACCAGCGATCGATCTGGCGTTGCTGGAGCTCGGGGATCGGCGACATACCCACAGTGATACCGCAACCCGATCGGGTCGTGCGGCACCGGATACTGCGCCCTGTGACGCTCGACGATCTGCAACGGCGGCTGGCCGAGTTCGCCGCCGCCCGGGACTGGGAACGGTTCCACACGCCGAAGAACCTGGTGATGGCGCTGTCCGGGGAGGTGGGCGAGCTGACGGCGCTGTTCCAGTGGCTGACGCCCGCGGAGTCCGCCTCGGTGCTCGACGACCCGGCCACCCGCGCCGCGGTGCTCGACGAACTGGCCGACGTGACCATCTACCTCGCCCGGCTGGCCGACGTGCTCGGCGTGGACCTCCTGGAAGCCGCCGAAGCAAAGGTGAACCGCAACGAGTCGCGGTTCCCCGTTGATCGTTTCGACTAACCTGGCACCCGCGGCCCGACGGGCACCGAAGTAGCCACTTCGTCGCTGCCCCCACCCGCACGTGGATGACGCGTGCCCAGTGGGGGAAACGAAGTGGCTCTTGTCCGGCACAGCGCCGAGCACCTTCTCGCGGAGGCCGGTCAGTTGGCCACGACGTTGACGGAGCAGGCCAGGCACCAGTGGGGCCACCGCCCCGGCCAGAGCGAGATCGACTCCTGGGAGCGCAGCCTGCGACCGTTCCTGGCCGACCTCGTCGACGCCGGGCTCGGTGAGGTCGAGGTGCTGCTGGAGCACAAGCTGCCGCACAGCCCGAAGCGCGTCGACGCGGTGCTCTGCGGCCTGCACCCGCGCACCGGCGAGGCCAGCTACGTCCTGGTCGAGCTGAAGCAGTGGTCGAAGGCCGAACTGCTGGCGGCGGACCTCGTGCGGATCGCCTCCCGCCCCGATCCGGTGCTGCACCCGGTCGAGCAGGTCCGGCGGTACTGCGAGTACCTGGTCGACTCGACCCCGGCGCTCGCCGACCGGCCGAACGCGGTGCACGGGGTCGCGTACCTGCACAACGCCGACGCCGCCGGCATTTCGTCGTTGCGGCAGTACCAGCCCAGCGAGTTCGGCACGCTGTTCACCAAGGACGACAAGGCGAAGCTCGCCGACCGCCTGCGGTCGCTGCTCGACCCCGCCGCCGGCCGGGACGCGGCCCGGCGCTCGGCCGACGAGTTCCTCGGCTTCGAGCACGCGCCGACCAAGCCGCTGCTGGACCTCGCCGCGCGGGAGATCCAGGAGCGGGAGCAGTTCGTGCTCCTGGACGAGCAGCAGGTCGCGGTCGAGGTGGTGATGCAGGCGGTCGAGCGGGCCAGGGCGGCGGCGACGCGGACGGTCGTGGTCGTGCTGGGCGGTCCCGGCTCGGGCAAGAGCGTGATCGCGCTGAGCCTGCTCGGTGAACTCGCCCGCCGCGGACGGCGGGTGCACCACGCGACCGGGTCCAGCGCGTTCACCAACACGATGCGCAAGGTGGCGGGGGCGCGGAACCGGCGCGTGCAGACCCTGTTCAAGTACTTCAACAACTACATCGACTCGCCGCCCCGCGAGCTGGACGTGCTGATCTGCGACGAGGCGCACCGCATCCGCGAGACCAGCGTCAACCGCTACACGAAGCGCGACCAGCGCGCGAAGGCCGGGCGGCAGGTCGACGAGCTGATCGAAGTGGCGTCGGTGCCGGTGTTCCTGCTCGACGAGAACCAGACCGTGCGGCCCGGCGAAATGGGTTCCCTCGCGGAGATCTCCGCGGCGGCCGAGTCGCTGGGCTGCCGCCTGGAGGTCGTGCGCCTGTCCGGGCAGTTCCGGTGCGGCGGGTCGGACGCGTTCGACAGCTGGGTGGCCCGGCTGCTCGGTCTCGACCGGCTGCCGCCCGTGCCGTGGAGCAAGCTGGGCGACGACTTCGTGGTGGCCAGCGCCGCGACGCCGGACGCGCTGGACGCCTGGCTGCGGCAGCGGATGGAGACCCACGGCGGCACCGGCCGGCTGTCGGCGGGCTACTGCTGGCGGTGGAGCGACCCCGCGTCCACCCCCGACGGCAAGCGGCTCGTGGACGACGTCGTCATCGGGGATTGGCGCCGTCCGTGGAACGCCAAGCCGAAACAGCGGGTCCCGGACGTGCCCGAGTCGTACTACTGGGCCTCCGACGAGCGCGGCTTCGGGCAGGTCGGCTGCATCTACACGGCGCAGGGCTTCGAGTACGACTGGTCCGGCGTGATCTTCGGCCCGGACCTCGTCCGCCGCGACGGACGCTGGGTCGCGCGCCGGGAGCACTCCCACGACCCGGACGCCAAGAAGGCCGACGACCTGGAGTTCGGCCGGCTCGTGCGGAACACGTACAAGGTGCTGCTGACCCGCGGGATGCGGGGGACCTGCGTGTACTCGACGGACCCGGAGACTCAGGCCTTCCTCGAGGAGATGGCCGGGTAGCGGCTCTTGGGGTCGCCCACGGTCCAGCCGCCGAGCAGGAGACCGACGCCGATCGCGCCGAGCGGGACGCCCGCGGCCAGCCCGGCGCCGCCGAACAGGGCGATCACCGTCAGGAACATCAGGACGAGGCCCGTGCCCATCGTGATCCAGGCGATCCACTGGCGGTCCCGCGGAACCGGCGGGAGTGTGGCGGCCGGTCGTGGCCAGGCGGGCACGGGCGTCGGAGGCAGCACCGCAGTCGGCTGCGGCGGGACGGCGACCGGCGGTGGGGGCGCGACGGCGACCGGCGGTGCGGGCGCCGTCCGCGGCTGCACCGGGACCAGGCCCAGCGACTGCCACGCGGCAGGCAGGTCGAGCACGGCGGCACCGAGTTCCCGCGCCCGCGCCAGCCGCGGTTCGGCGGCGGGCACGTCGTCCGCGACCGCGAGGTGCGTCACCGACGCGGTGAGGTTCTTGGCGAGCGGGATCCGAGCCGCGAGCACCGCGGCGCGCAGCGCGTCGGCGGCAGCGGTGCGTCCGAGGACGAGCACCCGCGTCCGGTCCGCGGACGGCGCCCGGCGGAGGTCCCGCAGCGCCTCGGGCACGCCCAGCGCCTCGGCCACGTGCCGCAGCTCGCGTTCCTCGTCGTCGGTGACGATGCCGTCGGACTCGGCCACCGCCCGCATCGCGGCGACGAAGTTCAGGTGCGCCCGGTGCACGTCCGACGAGGACATGCCGGCCGCCGTGGCCAGCGCGGCCAGGTCGGCGGCTTCGGCGTCGGACAGGTGGTGGTCGGCGAGCGCGTCGGCGAGCAGGTCCGCGTACGGCGTGTCCGCCGACTCGATCCGGTCGACCAGGCCGGAGAGCCACGTCCCGGCGGTCGCGCGGGCGGGCTCGGGACGGCTCACCACGCGACCGGTGACCGCCAGGCGCGGCAACCGCGGCAGGTCGAACCGGCGCTCGAAGGCCAGGCCGTGCGTGCTCACCAGTGCCGCGAGGACCTGCGCGCAGGCCCGCGCGTCGGGAGCCGCCTGGTGCGCGGGGAACCCGCCGAGGCCGAGCGCTTCCGCGACAGTGGCCAGCCGGTAGTTCGGCAACCGGAGGGCGGTGCGCGCGGCAGCCAGCGTGCACACGCCCGGCAACGTGGGGAGCCGCAGACCGATCCGCTCCAGCTCCGCGGCCAGGAAACCCTGCTCGAACGCCAGGTTGTGGCCGACGAGCACGCTGCCCTGGCACAGGTCGAGCAGGTGCCCCGCGATCTGGCCGAGCGCGGGCGCGGAGTCCAGCTGCGCCCGCGTGATGCCGTGGACCCGCGCGGGCCCCGAGTCGACTCCCGGCCCGGGATCGACCAGGGTCGAGAACTCGCCCAGCACTGTGCCGTCGGCGCGCACGCGCACGGCCGCGACCTCGATGATCCGGCCGGGCTGCAGGCCGGTCGTCTCGAAGTCGATCGCGGTGAACTCGGTGCCGACGGCCGGAAATCGGCCGGAACCGGACATGGGGATGATGTCGATGAGCATTCCGGCTTCCCTGGTCGAGGATTGACGCGTAGTCCATCGCGGCGGGCGCGAAAACGTTCCTGGTGAAACACAATCGTGATCATCGGCGGTTCTGTAACGCATTCGGGACGCGCAGCGAGAAAAGAGCCGTGCCCGATGTTCCCGCCACGCCGAAACGGCGAGTGCCCACCTGGATCAAGATCGTTCTAGCCGTGTTCGCGGTGCTCTTCGTGCTCGGCGCGGTGTTCGGAAAGCCCACGGAGAAACCGGTCGCGCAGCCCGCGCCGACTACCACCACCGTGGCCACCACCAGCAGCAGTCCGCCCGTGGAGCCCGTTCTCCGGGTCACGCGGGTGACCGGATCTAGCATCGTGGTAAGCGATACCGCGGGAATCTCGAAAACCGTTTACGTCCCCGGAATCCAGCCGGCCGCGGATTGTTACGGAACGGAGACCGCGAGCTGGGCCACCGCATTTCTGGTCGGCAAGGAAGTGAGCTTGCAGTCGGTCACCGAGGAGGCTGGGCGGACGCTGGCGCACGTCCTGCTCGCCGATGGAACGGACTACGCGGTCGCCGCCCTGCAGGGTGGTTACGCGCGTTTCGTCGCGGATGCGGTCACCGACTCCTACGCGAACGTCCTGCGGTCCGCGGAAAGCGCGGCCAGCACGGCGAAGGCAGGATTGTGGGGACCGCCTTGCAACGGCAGCCCCACCACACCGCCGGTCGCGCCGCCGCCGGTCACCGTTCCACCCGCTCCCGCCAGCACCCCCAAACCCGCGGCGCCGAAGCCCAGCACGCAGAAGCCAACCGAGGAACCGGACGTCTCCAGCGCCTACTACGCCAACTGCTCGGAAGCGCGGGCCGCGGGCGCGGCTCCCCTTCACCGCGGCGACCCCGGCTACCGCTCGGGGCTGGACCGCGACGGCGACGGAACCGCTTGCGAGTGACTTCGTCGCAGAACGTGTGATATCCACGACCGGTGGATCCCATCGTGCAGACGCGTTCCGGTGCCGTTCGTGGCGTGGCTGACGGGGTGGTCAGCTCCTTCAAGGGCATTCCGTTCGCCGGGCCGTTGACCGGTCCCGCGAGGTTCCAGGCGCCCGCCGAGCCGGAGCCGTGGGACGGGACGCGTGATGCGGTCCGCTTTTCGGCCTCGCCGCCGCAGGGGTCGCTCTTTCCCGGCATGCCGTCGGCTTGGCGGCCGGACGAAGGGGACGACTCCCTGAGCGTCAACGTGTGGACTCCGGACGCCGGCGGCAGCGGTCTGCCCGTCATGGTCTGGATCTACGGCGGCGCCTACCTGATCGGGACCGCGCGGCAGCCCGAGTACGACGGCGCCAACCTCGCCCGTGCCGGGGTCGTCGTCGTGACCTTCAACTACCGCGTCGGGCTGGAGGGGTTCGGCTGGCTGCCCGGGGCGCCCGCCAACCGGGCCTTCCTGGACCAGCTCGCGGCCCTGCGCTGGGTCCAGGAGAACATCGCCGACTTCGGTGGCGACCCGGACAACGTGACGATCTTCGGCGAGTCCGCCGGTGGCACGTCGGTCGCGGCGCTGACCGCCTCGGACGCCGGGCGCGGTCTGTTCCGCCGCGCCATCGGGCAGAGCGTCGCGCACGGGTTCCTCTCCGAGAACCGCGTCCGGCGCACCACCGAGCGCATCGCGGCGGCCCTCGGCGTCCCCGCCACGCTCGAGGGCTTCGCGCAGGTGCCGTCCGAGGCCATCCACGCCGTGCAGATGGCGCCCGGCGAGATCACGCCGTTCGGGCCGGTCGTGGACGGTGACCTGCTCACCGGCCTGCCCTGGCACAACCTGCGCGCCGAGGTCGACCTGATCGCCGGCTTCAACCACGACGAGTTCACCCTCTTCGTCGCGGGCCAGGACCTCTCCGGCGTGGACCCGGCCGCGACCGCCGACGCCGTCGGCCTGCCCGCCGGCGCCGTCGCCGAGTACCGGGCCGCCCACCCCGGCATCTCCGACGCCGACCTGCACGTCCTCATCCTGTCCGACCGCACCTTCCGCCTGCCGTCGCTGTGGTCCGCGCAGAACCACCCCGGCCGCAGCTGGTGCTACGAGCTGACCTGGCGCTCGCCCGCGTTCGGCGGGCTCCTGCGCTCCTGCCACGCGCTCGACGTGCAGCTCACGTTCGGCAACTACACCGGCCCGCTCGCGGAGATGCTGCTGGGCAACCCGGCCCCGCCCGAGGCCGACACGCTGTCCCAGGAGATCCGCAAGGCGTGGGTCTCGTTCGCCACGACCGGCGACCCGGGCTGGCCGGAGTACGACAAGGACAACCGGATCACCCGGATCTGGGACGTCCCGGTCTCGGTCACCAGCGACCCGATAGCCGCGTCCCGGCGGATCTGGGAGGCGGCGGCATGAAGTTCCAGGCGACGCTCGAGCAGAGCAAGAAGACCGCGACGGGGATCGAGGTCCCGTCCGACGTGCTGGACGGCCTGAACGCGGGCAGACGGCCGAAGGTCCGGGCCCGGCTCAACGGCTACGAGTACCGGACCAGCGTCGGCAGCATGGACGGCAGGGCGATGCTGCCGGTCAGCGCCGAGGTCCGGGCGGCCGCGGGACTGACCGCGGGCGACGAGGTCGAGGTCGAGCTCGCCGTGGACACCGAACCCCGCGTCGTGGAGGTGCCCGCGGACCTCGCCGAGGCGCTCGAAGCCGCCGGGGCGCGGGCGGCCTTCGACAAGCTCTCCTACAGCCAGCAGCGCCGGTACACGCTCGCCATCGAGGACGCCAAGACCGACGCGACCCGGCAGCGCCGCATCGCGAAGGCGGTCGAAGAACTCTCCGGCTGACTAGGCTCGGTGGTATGGCCATCGAGGTGCTGCTCGTCGACGATCACGAGGTCGTGCGGCGCGGCCTGCGGGAAATGCTGAGCGACGAACCGGACATCGAGGTGGTCGCCGAGGCGGGGAGCGCCGACGAGGCCCTCGCCGTCGCGATGCACGTGGAGCCGGACGTCGCCGTCGTCGACGTGCGGCTCGGGGACGGCGACGGCGTCGCGCTGTGCCGGGAGCTGCGGGCGCGGCCGAACCCGCCGTACTGCCTGGTCCTCACCGCGTTCGACGACGAGGAGGCCATGGTCGGTGCGATCATGGCCGGCGCATCCGGCTACCTGCTGAAACAGGTCCGCGGGCAGGACGTCGTCAACGCCGTGCGCGAGGTCGCCGCGGGCCGGTCGCTGCTCGACCCGGTCACCACCGCCCGCGTGCTGGACAAGCTGCGCCACCCCGCCGAGGACGAGCTGGCGAGCCTCACCGACCGGGAGCGCACGGTGCTGGAGCTGATCGGCGAGGGCCTGTCCAACCGGGAGATCGCCGAGCGCCTGTTCCTCGCCGAGAAGACCGTGAAGAACCACGTCACGTCGGTGCTGTCGAAGCTGGGCATGCAGCGCCGCACACAGGCGGTGGCGTGGGTGGCGCGGCGCGCCAAGTAGTTCAGGCCAGCTGGTAGCCGCGACCGGGCCGGACCAGTGCGGCGGCCAGTCCGATCGCCGCGCCGAGCACCGTGTCCACCAGCCGGTCCGCGGTGACGGCGACCGTGTCGACCGGCGCCGACATCGAGCCGAGCAGCAGCACCAGCGGCGTCACGAACACCATCGCGAGCGCGTAGTTGCGGATGACGGTCAGCTCCGCGCCGAGCAGCGCGACGACGATCACCGCGAGCTTCACCGGCTGCGGCAGGTCCAGCGTCAGCAGCAGCGCGGCCACCAGGACGCCGGCGACCGTGCCCGTGACGCGCTGCACGAACCGGTGCATCGTGTGCTGCAGGTGGGTGGCCTGCAGCACCGCGGCCGCCGCGACCGTCGCCCAGTACGGGTGCCCGAGCCCGAGCGCGTGTGCGAGCAGACCGGCCGCCAGCACCGCGGCGAACACCTTCACCGCGCGCGGCCATTCGTGCGACGAGCGGTCCACCGCGGCCCGCAAGCCCGCGCGCCACGACGTCGTCCGGTCGCCGTCGTGGTCGAAGAACAGCCACCCGGACAGCGCGACCACCCACGCGACGAGCGCCCCCGCGGCCGCGGCGCCGACCTGCGCGGCGACACCCGGCCAGCTGACCGGGAACGCCGACGTGGTGCCCGCGGCGAAGACGAACATGAGCCCGCCGGGCGGGCCCGACCGGATACCGTCCGTGACCAGTTTCGCCACCGCGGCGACCGCCGCGACCAGGATCGCGATCGGCAGCGGACCCCACCCGGCGGCCGACGCCGCCCCGCCGAGGCCGACCGCGAGCGTCAGACCTGCGCCGATCACGGCGAGCAGCCGGGCCCTCACCGGGTACGGCTCGAACCGGGCGTGCACCGCGGTCATCCCGCCGAACGCCGCGGCGGGCGCCAGCTCGGTGTGCCCTGCGATCACAACCGCGACCAGGACTATGTTCGCCCCGGTCATGGCCCGTAACGCGGACACCAGCGCCCGGTCGACTGGGCGCAGGCGCCACCAGCCGCGCGGCGAGAGTGCGCGGAACAGGTCGTGGCGGCCGAAATCATTCACGAGTAAAATACTACCGAACGATTCGTGTACGAAGGAGCTCAGCGGTGAGTGATCTCGTCGACAGAGTGCGGCGCCAGTGGCTGGACGTGCACCCCGGCCTCGACACGACCGGGATGGCGGTCGTCGGCCGGGTGCTGCGGCTCGCGTCGCTGATCCGCCGCGCGACCGACGACCTCCTGCTGGCCAACGACCTGAACCGCGCCGAGTTCGACGTGCTGTGCGCGCTGCGGCGCAACGAGGTGCTCAACCCGGGCCAGATCAGCCGCGAGATGCTGTCCTCGGGCGCCGCGATCACCAAGCGGCTCGACCGCCTGGAACGGCTGGGCCTGGTGTCGCGGACGGCGAGCGAACGCGACCGGCGCGTGGTGCAGGTCCGGCTGACCGAGCTGGGCGTCCAGCTGATCGACGAACTGCTGCCCACCCACCTCGAAGGCGAAAAGGCCGCGCTGGCCAACCTGCAGCCGGAGCAGCAGGAAGAACTGGCCCGGCTGCTCAAGGTGATGCTGGAAACCGTCGAAGGCGTCAGCTGAGGCTCAAGCCTGCTCGGAGTCCCGCGGCGCCGCGATCACGCCTCAGGCCTGCTCGGCTTCCCGCAGCGCCTCGATCACGCTGCTCAGGTGCTGCCGGATCGCCGCGGCGGCCGCGGCCGCGTCGTGGGCGCAGATGGCGTCGATGATCGCCAGGTGCTCGGGCAGCGACACCGACGGCCGGCCAGGGCGCATGGCCAGCCGGAACTGGTGCCGGACGCTCTGCGCGCGCAGCCGCTCCAACACCTGGCCCGCCGTGTGCTGACCCGAAATTTCCCGCACCCGGCGGTGCAGCTCCTGGTTCAGCCCCGAGTACCCCATGACGTCCCCGGACGCCACGGCCTTGCGCATCGCCTTGCCGAGGGCCTTCAGCTCGCCGATCTCCTCGTCGCTGATGCGCTCGGCGGCCTTCTCCGCGCACAGGCTCTCCACGACCATGCGCACCTCGGAGATCTCGATGGCCTCCTCCAGCGACACCGCCCGGACCCGCGCGCCGCGGTTCTGCACCCGCTCGACCAGGCCCTCGTTGGCGAGTTCGAGCAGCGCGATGCGGACGTTGGCGCGGCTCGCGGCGAACTGGGCGGACAGGTCGGCCTCGACCAGCCGCTGGTTCGGCACGAACTCGCCGCGGATGATCGCCTCCCGGATGGCGTCCACCACCGGCTTCTCGATCTCGGCCCGCTCTCCCACGCCCGCTCCCCACACGCTTTGTTGACAATTTTGTCGAGCACATCGTCTACTCGGATGGTAGTCGGTGTCGAGGAGGAGTCCGCAATGTCCGATGAGCCACCCGTCGTCGCCATTCTCGGCCTCGGGGAAGCGGGCAGTGAATTCGCCCGCGACCTGCGCGCGGCCGGCGCCGTCGTGCGCGGCTACGACCCGGTGGTGCCGTCCGGGTTCGACTCCGAGTCCGACGCCGCCGAGGGCGCGGACCTGGTGCTCAGCGTGAACAGCTCGGCCGCTGCCGTCGACGCGCTGCGGGCCGGTCTGCCGAAGGTCAGCGGCGTCTGGGCGGACCTGAACACCGCCTCGCCCGGCAAGAAGCGCGAGCTCGCCGCGATCGCCGCCGAAGCCGCCATCGACTTCGCCGACGTCGCGATCATGGCTCCGGTCCCCGGCCGCGGCCTGCGGGTGCCGATGCTCGCGAGCGGTCCGGCTGCCGAGGCGGTGTCGAAGCTGCTCGGCGCGCTGGGGGCGACGGTCGAGGTGCTGCCCGGCGAAGCCGGCGTGGCCGCGGAACGGAAGCTGCTGCGGAGCGTGTTCTTCAAGGGCATGTCCGCCGCCGTGGTCGAGGCGCTGGAAGCCGCCCGCGCGGCGGGGGTCCAGGACTGGCTGCACGGGGTGATCGTCGAGGAGCTGACCCGCGCCGACGAGTCCACTGTGGAGCGGCTGGTGACCGGCAGCGTCAAGCACGCGAAACGCCGCACCGCCGAAATGGCCGCCGCCGCGGAGATGCTGGGCGAGCTGGGCGTCGCGGCCGACGTGGCGGCGGCGTCGCGTGATCAGCTGGCGCGCTTGTCCAGCGGCAGCTCGAACGCCACCAGCGTGCCCAGGCTGGGCGAGGAGTTGAGGTAGAACTTCCCGCCCGCGCGCTTGGCGCGTTCCTCCAGGTGCCGCAGGCCGCGGGTCTGCACGTCCTGCGGCACGCCGGCGCCGTTGTCGCGGACCCGCAGCTTCACGCCGTCGTGGTCGCGCACCAGCGTCACCCTGGTCTCGCTGGCCCCGGAGTGGCGGACCACATTGGACAGTGCCTCGCGCAGCGCCGCCCGGATGTGGTCGGCCCGCTCGGCCGGGATGTCGGCCAGCTCGCCGGACAGCTCCAGCGTGGGCGGGAACCCGAGCAGCTCCCCCGCGATCCGCACCTCCGCGCGCGCCGACTCGGCCAGGTCGGTGGCCGCGGGTTTCTCCGCCGTCTCCGGTTCCGGCGACCGCAGCTCGCGCACGGTGTGCCGGATCTCCTCGATGGTCTGGTCGAGCTGGTCGATCGCCTCGCCGAGCCGGGTCGCGTCGGTCGAGGCGAACCGCTTGCGCATGCGGCGGCGCACCCGGTCCAGCTGCATGCCCGCCGCGTACAACCGCTGCACGATCACGTCGTGCAGCTCGCGGGCGATGCGCTCGCGCTCCTGGTAGAGAGTGATCCGGTGCCGGTCGTTGGCGGCCTCGGCCAGCGCCAGCACGACGCCGACCTGCGCAGCGAACGCGGTCAGCACCTCGACCGTCGCCTCGTCGAACGGCCGCCCGGACCGCTCCCGGTACACCGCCAGCGCGCCGAGCACCCGGCCGCCGGAGCCGAACGGCGCGGCCGCGAACGGGCCGAAGCGGCGCAGCTCGGACGGCACGTACGGTGCCGTGCGCGGGTCGGTGGTCATGTCGTCGGCCACCACCGTGACACCGCCGCGGGCGACCTGCCCCGCCGCGGATTCGGCGGGCAGCACGACGCCGCGCGGGTCCTCGTGGTGGCTGCCGTGGGCGGCCTCGACGGACACCTTGCCGTCGTCCGCGCGGACCATCACCAGGCACAGATCGGCCCCGGCGAGCTCGGCGGCCTTGTGCACCACCGAATCGAGGACCGCGTCGGGGTCGCCGCCGGACAGGGCGGCGGTGGTGATCTCCGTGGCCGCGGACAACGCGCGGGCGGCGAGGGTGGGTTCCATGAGCAGGGTCAAGCGTAGCCGCCTTCCAGGGCGGGCTCCCGCACGCTGACGCGCCCGTCACCCACCTCGACGACCAGGTCGGCCTCGGCCGCCTCCTCGGGGTGGTGGGTCACGTGCACGACCGTGCGGCCGGCCAGCGCCGCGCGCAGGTTGGCCCACAGCCGCCGGGCGGTCGGCTCGTCGAGGTGCGCCGTCGGCTCGTCGAGCAGGACGAGATCCGCGTGCGGCGCCGCGACCAGCGCCCGCGCGACCGCGAGGCGCTGCGCCTGCCCGCCGGACAGGCCGCTGCCCGCGCCGCCGAGCACGGTGTCCAGCGGCAGGTCCAGGCAGGCCAGGCGCAGGGCTTCGCGCAACCGGTCGTCGTCGGCGTGCGGATCGGCCAGCCGCAGGTTCTCCGCGACGGTCGTGGACACCAGCTGCGGTTCCTGCGGCGCCCAGGCGACCTCGGCGGCGGTGGTGAGACTTCCGCGCTGGGCGGGCAGGAACCCGAGCAGCGCGGCGAGCAGCGTCGACTTGCCCGCGCCCGACGGGCCGACGACGGCGACGTGCGCGCCGGCCGGGATGCGCAGGTCGACGTCCCGCAGCACCGGTGCGGTCCAGCCGATGTCGGCGTGCTCGAACGCGATCGGCCCGGTCGGCACCGGCGGCTGCGGCCGCGCGCGTTCGACGTCGGCGATCCGGGCCATCGAGGTGCGCAGCGGGTCCCAGTGCTGGGCCACCGGCGGCAGCGTCGCGAGGACCTCCGCCAGTGCCAGCGGCACCAGGGCCAGGACGGGCGCGAGCACCGGGTCGATGCCGGAGCCCGCAGCCAGACCGACCCCGGCGACCGCGGCCGCGCCGGTCACCAGCGTGATCAACGCGTCGGCCGCGCCCGCTCCGAAGGCCTGGCGCCGCGCCTGGTGCACCAGCCGCTCATCGGCCTCCGCCAGCTCGGCGCGGCGCCTGCGGTGCGCGCCGGACACGATCAGCTCGGCCGCCGACTCGAACAGGCCGAGCACCCGGGCGCTCACCGTCCGGCGCCCCTCGGCGAGCACGGTGGTCGCCCGGCGCTCCAGCCGCAACGCGAGCGCGGGCGCGGCGAGGGCCCCGACCAGCACGGCGACGGCGAGCACGAGCCCGGCGGCCGGCAGCAGGACCGTCTGCACGGCGATCGCCCCAGCCAGCACGAGCACCGCGACCAGCGGCGGCGTGACCACGCGCGGCAGCAGGTCGCGGACCGTGTCGACGTCGGCGACCAGCCGCCGCTGCCCCTCGCCGAACCGCAGGCCGAGCGCGCGGGCGGGCCCGAGCCGGACCAGCCCGCGCCACAGCCGGACCCGCAGCTGCCCGGCGATGCGGAACGCGGCGTCGTGCGTGATCAGCCGTTCCAGGTACCGCAGTGCCGCGCGGCCGAGCCCGAAGGCACGCACCCCGACGACGGCGACGGTCAGCGTCAGGATCGGCGGCTGGAACGAGGCCTTGGCGATGAGCCAGCCCGAGGTCGCGGTCAGCGCCACGCCGGCCAGCAACGCGAGCGCGCCGACCGCGGCGCCGCCGAGGAACCGCCGGCTCACCACGCCGCGCAACGTCTGTGTCTGCGCCTCCGCGGTGGTCGTGGTGTGCGGCGCGGGTGCCACCGCGTGGGTGACCGCGACGTGGTTGTCCCGGTGGTGCGCGGCGAGGAGGACCGCGGTGCCCAGCGGCAGTGTCGACGCGATGGCGGCGTCGACCAGTGCGGCGTTGGCGGCGTCCTGGTGCGCGGTGGGCTCGTCGAGCAGCAGGAGCCAGGCGCCGTGCCGGACCCGCAGCAGCGCCCGTGCGACCGCGACCCGTTGCCGCTGGCCGGTGGACAGCTCGTGCACCGGCGCGTCGGCCAGGCCGGCGAGGTTGAGTTCGATGAGCAGCGCGTCGACCTCGACCGGGTCCGGCGGCTCCTCGACCGCCAGGTCCAGCTCGGCCCGTACGGTGCCCCCGGTGAACGCCGGGTTCTGCGGCACCCACGCGATGTCCCGGCGGAAGGCCGACATGTCGACCTCGCTCAGCGGTAGACCGTCGACCAGCACCGTCCCCGCGGACGGCCGCACGAAGCCCAGCAGGACGGCGAGCGTCGTCGACTTGCCGGCGCCGCTCGGCGAATCGAGCCGGGTCAGCGTGCCCGGCCGCAGCGTGAACGTCTCGCCGTCCGGCGCGTACCCGCCGCGGCGCGCCACCCGCAGCCCCTCGACCCGCACCTCGCCGCGGCCGGGGATCGCGGTGCCTTCCGGCGTGACCGGTTCGGCGAGCACGTCGGTGACGCGGCGGACCGCCTCGACCCCGTCCTCGCTGGCGTGGAAAGCCGCGCCCACCGCGCGCAGCGGCTGGTAGCACTCCGGCGCGAGGATCAGCACGCCGAGTCCGATCGCGAGCGACAGGTCGCCGCCGACCAGCCGCACGCCGATGACCACGGCGACCAGCGCGACCGACAGCGTCGCCGCCAGCTCCAGCACGAACGCCGAGGAGAACGCGACCTTCAACGTCTTCAGGGTCGCCTGCCGGTGCTTGTCGGACACCCGCCGCACCGCCTCGGCCTGCGCCTCCGCGCGGCGGAACGCGGCCAGCACCGGCAACGCGCGCACGAGTTCCAGCAGGTGGCCGGACATCCGCTGCAGCGCGTCGCTCGCGGCGGCCGAGCGGTCGGCGGTGTACTTGCCGACGAGGATCGCGAACATCGGCAGCAACGGCACGGTCAGCGCGATGATCACCGCGGACGGCCAGTCGGCGAACAACACCGCCGCGCCCGCGCCGAGGGGCACCACCGCGGCGGTGACCAGCGCGGGCAGGTAGTCGGTGAAGTAGGCGTCGAGCGCGTCCAGGCCCTTGGTGGTGAGCGTCGTCAGCTCGCCCGGCCCGCGCCGCGCGATCCACTCCGGACCGAGCCGCAGCGCGTGGTCGACGACCTTCGCCCGCAGTTCCTCCTTGGCCCCGGCCGCGGCGCGCGCGGCGACCACCCGCAGCGCCCACGCGATCAGCGCACGGGCGACGACGGCACCGGCGAGGGCGGCCAGTCGACCGGCGCCGACGCCGTGCCCGGCGACCACCGCCGCGCAGACCGAAGCCAGCAGGAAGGCCTGCGCGACCAGCGCCGCGGCGTTGCCGAGCGCGAGCAGACCGGAGAGGGCGAGCGCCCGGCGCGCGGCCGCGGACAACAGGGGCAGCGCGCCGAGCGGACCCTTTCCCGGACGCGTGGTGTCCGTTGTGGACACCGGTGCGGGAAGGACGGAGCGTCCGGGAAAGTTCATGGGGTGTGCACCGGCGGGATGTGGGCGGCGCTGATCCGCTTGCGGAACACCCAGTACGTCCAGCCCTGGTAGACCAGCACGGCCGGGGCGCCGAACGCGCCGACCCAGGTGATCACCTCGAGCGTGTACGGGCTGGACGCGGTGTCCGCGACGGTCAGCGAGTTCGCCGGGTCGAGCGTCGAGGGCAGCACGTCCGGGTAGAGCGCGCCGAACAGGGTGACCACGGCCGCGGCGATCGTGACGCCGAGCGCGGCGAAGGCCTGCCCGTCCCGGTCCGCCACCAGCTTGCGCCAGGCGACCACCGCGGCCACCGCCGCGACGCCGAGCGCGACGAGTGTCCACAGTGCACCCTCGCGCCACTGGACGACCGCCAGCAGGGCGAACAGCGGCACCAACGCGACCGGCAGCGCGCGGATGGCGAACAGCCGCGCCCGTTCCCTCAGGTCGCCCGCGGTTTTCAGGGCCAGGAACGCCGCGCCGTGCACCAGGGCGAACCCGACGACGGCGAGCCCGCCGAGCAGCGTGTCCCAGCGGACCGACTCGAACGCGCCGCCGATCCGGTTGCCGTGCTCGTCGAGCGGCAGCCCGAGGATCGTGGTCGTCAGGATCAGCCCGACGCCCAGCGGCGGAACCCACGAGCCGATCATGATGACTCGGTCCCAGTTGCGCCGCCAGCGCTCCGAGTCGACCTTGCCGCGGTACTCGAACGCGACGCCGCGGCCGATGAGCGCCAGCAGCACCAGCAGCAACGGCAGGTAGGTGGCCGAGAACAACGACGCGTACCAGCCCGGGAAGGCGGCGAACATCGCGCCCGCCGCGACGATCAGCCAGACCTCGTTGCCGTCCCACACCGGGCCGATCGTGTTGATCATGACCCGCCGCTCGGTGTTGTCGCGGCCGAGGATCGGCAGCAGCATGCCGACGCCGAAGTCGAAGCCCTCCAGGAACAGGTACCCCAGCCAGAAGAGCACGATGATGCAGAACCAGATGGTTTCCAGGGTCATGGCCGTTCCCTAGTAGGCGAAGGCAAGCTCATCCTTGCCCTCCTGGTCGTGATCGGTCTTGGGCGGAATGACGCCCTCGATGCCGCCGCGCACGTACTTGCGGATCAGGAACACCTCGACCACGCCGAGCACGGCGTACAGGGTGGTCAGCGCGATCAGCGAGGTCCACACCTCACCGGTGGAGATCCGCGACACGGCCTGCGCGGTGAACATCCAGACACCGTCCACACCGGACGGGTTGGGCACCACGACGAACGGCTGCCTGCCCATCTCGGTGAAGATCCAGCCCGCGCTGTTCGCGATGAACGGCGTCGCGATGCTCAGCAGCGCCAGTCGCGGGAACCACTTGGTGTCCGGAATCTTGTTCTTGCGCGTCAGCCAGAGCGCCAGCAGCCCGGTGCCCGCCGAGATCGCGCCGAAGCCGATCATGATCCGGAAGCCCCAGTAGGTCACCGGGAGGTTCGGCACGTAGTCGATCGGCTTGCCCGCCAGCTCGCCGAGCGCCGGGTCGTCCGGGTAGTTCGTGCCGTAGCGCGCCTGGTACTCGGTCACCAGGTCCTGGACGCCCTTGACCTCGGTGGTGAAGTCGCTGTGCGCCAGGAAGGACAGCAGCGCGGGCACGTTGAACGTCTTGACGTCCTCGCAGTTCTCCGAGGTGACGTCGCCGATCGCGATGATCGAGAAGCTGGCCGGCTGCTCGGTGTGGCAGAGCGCCTCGGCCGAGGCCATCTTCATCGGCTGCTGCTCGAACATCAGCTTGCCCTGGACGTCGCCGGTGATGGCGAGCACGGCGAACGCGACGATCCCGGTCCAGCCGCCGAGGCGGATCGACGACCGCCACACCGCGCGGTGCTCGTCGTCGGTCTTGCGCTTGCGCCACAGGTGCCAGGCGGCGATGCCGACGAGGAACGCCGCGGCGACCGAGAACGCGCCGGCGATGGTGTGCGGGATCGCGGCGAGCGCGGTGTTGTTGGTGAGCACCGCCCAGATCGAGTTGAGCGTCGGCTTGCCGTCGACGATCTCGGCGCCGACCGGGTGCTGCATCCACGAGTTCGCGGCGAGGATGAAGTACGCCGAGGCGATCGTGGCCAGCGAGAACGCCCAGGCGCAGGCCAGGTGCACCTTCTTCGGCAGCCGGTCCCAGCCGAAGATCCACAGGCCGAGGAACGTCGACTCGACGAAGAAGGCGACCAGGCCCTCCATCGCCAGTGGCGCCCCGAACACGTCACCGACGAAGCGGGAGTAGGCGTTCCAGTTCATCCCGAACTGGAACTCCTGGACGATGCCGGTCACCACGCCCATGGCGAAGTTGACCAGCAGGAGCTTCCCCCAGAACTTGGTCATCTTGTAGTAGCGCTGCTCACCGGTGCGGACCCAGGCGGTCTGCATCCCCGCGACGAGGACCGACAGTCCGATGGTGAGCGGGACCATGAGGAAGTGGTAGACGGTGGTGATCCCGAACTGCCACCGCGCCAGCTGGAGCACGTCCACGTCATTCAGACTGCTCTGTTCCCTCGCCGGGCATCAGGTCCCGGGGTCCTGATCTTGCCGGGACCTAGGTCCCGGTCACCGACACGGCTTTGACAAGCGGGGCGATCGTTCCGTATCTTCCGGATTAGCCGGGGCGGTCGCCCCGCTTCTGGAGGAAGTCATGAACGAGCTGGTACTGGTCACCGGAGCCACCGGGCAGCAGGGCGGGGCGGTCGCGCGGCGGCTGCTGGCCGACGGCTGGCGGGTGCGGGCGCTCACTCGCGACCCGGCACGGGCCCAGGACCTGGCGGCGGCGGGCGCCGAGGTGGTGCGCGGCGACCTGGAAGACGAGGCTTCGGTGGCCGCCGCGGTGGCGGGCGCCTACGGCGTGTTCAGCGTGCACCCCGGACCGCTGGCGCCCGGACAGGACGAGGTCCGCGCCGGGAAACTGCTCATCGACGTCGCGCGGCGGGCCGGCGTACGGCGCCTGGTCTACAGCTCGGCCCTCGCGGCCGACGTGTTCCAGGCAGCGAAGTGGGAGGTCGAGCAGCACCTGGCGGCGAGCGGGATGCCGTACACGATCCTGCGGCCGTCGTCGTTCATGGAGAACTACCTGAACCCGCTGTTCGGCCTGCGGGACGGCGCTCTGCGGACCGCGCTCGCGCCGCACGTCCGGCAGCAGCTGATCGCACTGGACGACATCGCCGCGTTCGCCGCGGACGGGTTCGCGGGGCGGCTCGACGGTCGCACGCTGACCCTCGCCGGGGACGCGCTGACCCCGGGCGAGGTGGCCGCCGCCATCAGCGCGGCGATCGGCGTCACAGTGCCCTACGAACAGCTCCCGATCGACGAGTTGCGCCGCGTGAATCCACGCTTCGCCCAGGGTTACGAATACCTCAACAACAACCCCGAGCCGCCCGTCGACATCGCCGCGCTACGAGCGCTCCTACCAGCGCTGACGACCTTCGCCCAGTGGCTGGAGCGGACCGGTTCTGCCCAGCTCAAGGCAGGTTTCGGCGCAACGAAGAAAAATCTGCGCCCGAGCCAGAAATAATTCTGGCGAACCGAAAACCGGCAATTCGCGAAACCGATCTGCTGGTAATTGCCGGAGCTCCCCTTTATCGTTGCAGTGAAAGGGGAGTGGAAATCACCGTGAGTACCGCACTGCTGGCACTGCTCAGCGCGTACGTCCTTGTCCTGGCCGTGGAGCTGCCGGACAAGACGATGATCGCCACCCTCGTGCTGACCACCCGCTTCCGCGCGTGGCCGGTCCTGGTCGGGGTTTCCCTGGCGTTCGCCGTGCAATCCACGATCGCGGTGCTCTTCGGCCGCGCGCTGACGCTGCTGCCGGAGAGCCTGGTCGCGGCGGTCGTCGCCGCGTTGTTCGGGCTCGGGGCCTTCCTGCTGCTGCGCGAGGGCTTCTCGACGGCCGACGAGAGCGGCGAGGACGCGGCCCGGCAGGGCGTGAAGCCGGTGACCTTCCTGCGCTCGGCCGCCACCTCGTTCGGCGTGCTGTTCGCCGCCGAATGGGGCGACGCGTCCCAGCTGGCGACCGCCGGGCTGAGCGCCCGGTACGGCCATCCGCTGATGGTGGGCGCCGGCTCGCTGCTCGCGCTGATCACGGTGGCCGCGGTCGCGGTGTTCATCGGGCACAAGGTACGCGGCCGGCTCAAGCCGAAGCTGCTGCAGCGCATCGCCGGGTTCGCGTTCGCGGTGTTCGCGCTGCTGGCGGTCGTGCAGGCGTTCGTCTAGGCGGTCAACGCGATCGTGGCCCGGCGGGCCGCGGCCAGCACGTCCTCGCGGCTCGCGTCCGTCCGCTGAGCGGACAGCAGCGCGGCACCCACGGTGTCGAACGCCATCCACACCAGCAGCCGGTCGGCCGGGGTCGCGTCGCCGGGCACGAGCAGGTCGACGACCTGCTCGAACTCCGATCGCACGTCGGTGCCGTCGTCGAGCAGGTTCCGCAGCACGGGACCGTTGGCGTGCATCAGCCGCATGCCGTCGAGCCGCTCGGGCGTCGTGCCGTCGATCCAGCGCAGGGCGGCGCGACGCACCAGATCGGGTGACGCCGGCTGCGCGCGGATCCACTCGACCAGCTCGGCCAGCTCCTTCCGGCGTTCGGTCAGGAGGCTCGTGACGATCGCCTCCTTGCTCGGGAAGTGGTAGTAGAGCGCCGACTTCGTGATGCCGAGCGCGGTGCTGATGTCCCTGGTCGAGGTGCCCTCGTACCCCTTCTCGATGAACAACCGCAGCGCGACGCGCAGGATCTCGGCTCGCGTCTCGGCGCCGCTGCGCCGGTCCTCCCTCGTGGCCATGCGCCCAGTCTAGTTGCTGACCGACCGCCCGTTCAGCTAGCCTATTCACTGACCGACCGCCCGTTCAGTAGATAGGAGAAGTAACCATGACTGCACGAATCGCGATCATCGGAGCCGGCCCCGGCGGCCTCCTCTGCGCCCGCGTCCTCCAGCGCCACGGCATCGAGGTCACCGTGTACGACGCCGACGCCGCCGTGGACGCCCGGGACGCGGGCGGCAGCCTCGACCTGCACGCCGACACCGGGCAGATCGCCATGTCCGACGCCGGGCTGCTGGACGAGTTCCTGGCGCTGTCCCGCCCCGAGTCACAGGCCGGGAGCCGGCTCGACCACCACGGCACGGTCATCAAGGCCTTCGTGCCCGCCGACGACGACCTCGCCGCCCCGGAGATCGACCGCGGCCAGTTGCGCGCGCTGCTGGCGGCGCACGTCGAACCCGGCACCGTCCACTGGGGACACAAGCTGGCGCGCGCGGAACCGCTCGGCGGGGGCAGGCACCGGCTGGAGTTCGCCGACGGCTCGGCCACCGAGACCGACCTGGTGATCGGCGCCGACGGCGCCTGGTCCCGGGTCCGGCCGCTGGTCACCGACGCCACCGCGCAGTACACCGGCGTCAGCTTCCTCGACGTCCGCTTCGACGACGTCGACACCCGCCACCCCGGCGTCGCCGCGCTGACCGGCCCCGGGCAGATGTTCGCCAACGACGGCGACGGGCACGGCATCATCCTGCAGCGCAACAGCAACGGCCACATCCGCGGCTACCTGGTCGTGCGCGGCGACCGCATCGCGCTGCACGACCCCGAGGCGCTGAAGCGCTTCCTGCTCGGCGAGTTCGCCCACTGGGCCGGCGTCTTCCGGCCTGCGCTGACCGACTGGGACGCCGTCGTCGAGCGGCCGATCCACGTCCTGCCCGCGCCGATGACCTGGCCGCACACCCCGGGCGTGACCCTGCTCGGCGACGCGGCGCACGTGATGGCCCCGTTCGGCGGGTTCGGCGCGAACCTCGCCCTGCTCGACGGCGCGGAACTGGCGCACGCGATCGCGGCGGAGCCCACCCTGGACGCCGCGATCACCCGCTACGAGAAGGGCATGCTCGCGCGGGCCGGTGAACTCGCGGTGGGCGCCAACCAGGCGCTTCAGGAGTTCGTCACCTCGGCCGACCCGGACGACGCGCCGGACCACGAGGCCGAGCACCGGCAGTACGAGGCAGCGGCCGCCGAGTACCGCCGCACCCGTTAGTCCCCGCGCAGGACCTCGGCGACCGCGGCGGCGGCCGCCACCACCTGGGGGCCCACCGCGTCCGCGTTGAGCGGCCCCAGCGCGATCACCCCGACCGCCGCGCGCAGGCCTGGCACGCCCCGCACCGGCGCGGCGACACCCGAGGTTCCGCGCTGTGGTTCGCCGGTGACCGCCGCCCAGCCGCGACTGCCGCGACGCAGGGTCAGCGCTTTCCCGGCCGCGCCGACACCGATCGGGTGGCGCGCGCCGACCCGGTAGGACACGTGGAAATCGGTCCACGACGGCTCCACCGTGACGACCGGCTCGACCAGATCACCCTCGGCGATCGACAGGTAGGCGGTCGCGCCGGCCTTCTCCGCCAGCTCGCGCAGAGCCGGTCGGGCCGCCTCGCGCAGCTGCGGGACGACCTGACCGGCCAGCCGCAGCACGCCGATGCCCAGCCGGACCTTGCTGCCGTCGCGCCACACCAGGCCGCGCGCGGACAGCGGCACCAGCAGCCGGTAGACCGCCGCGCGGCTGGCGCCGATCGCGGTCGCCAGCTCCGAGATCGTCGCCGCGTCACCGTCGGCGTCGGCCACGGCCTGCAGCAATGCGAGGCCGCGGTCGAGGGTCAGCGAGCCTTCGGCGCTCACTACAGCAGGCCGAGCGCCTCGAGGTCGGCGACCGGAGCCTCGAAGCTGTCGCAGGCGTAGGACGCGAAGAGCGCGCGCACCGCCTTCGCGGCGGGCTCGGACAGCGACTTCGCCTCCGCGGCGAGTGCCTCGCCGTCGGTGGAGGCGAGCGCTTCGCGGACGTCCCCGCCGGACAGGCTGCGCGCCACCGCGACGAGCAGGTTCAGGAAGCCGTGGTGGGCGATGCCGTTGTCCGGGTCGTCGTGCCGGACCGCGCGGTGCAGGCTGTTGGTGGCCTTGAAGGAGGCGCCGGGCGAGCCGGACAGGACGGCGAGGAAGTCGGCGACCTCGTCGACGCTGGGGAAGTTCTCGCTGGACTGGCCGCCGCAGCGGATCTTGGGCCAGCTGCCGTGCTCGATCACCCGCCGCACGCCGTCCAGCCAGCCGACCCCGCGCCGCGGCTCGACCACGCGGATCACGTCCTCCGGCACGAACTCCGAGACGCGCTCCAGCCACACCTCGTCGACGTCCGAGGGCGCCGGCATCTCGACCATGCGCAGCGACAGCAGCTCACTGCGGGACTCGACGATCGAGATCGCCTTCGGCACGCCGCCGAGACCGGTGTCGATGATCAGCGACAGCGGCAGCGGCTGCTTCGGCTTGATCTTGATCAGCTCGGTGATCAGCTCCGGCAGGCGGGAGGCCTGGCACAGGAACACACCGAGCAGGCCCGCGTGGTCGCCCTCGCGGCCGGCCAGGTAGTTCCGCAGCGCGTCCGGCATGGTGGCCGTTCCGGGCGGGAAGAGCGCCGAGTCGTCTACGAGCCGCGCGAAGAGGGGCGGAATTCCGCGGGGGCCGGGGGGCGTGAGTTCCACAGCGCTTGACACATGGGACACGCTAGTAGCGTACGGGAACCGGACAAACGCGTACGCCCCCCGGACAGTTCACCGGAGGTTCACCACCGCGAGAACGGGATACCCGGGCAGCCCGGCCACCACCCGGCGGCCCCGCTCCGGCACGCCGAGCACCCACAGGCGCTGCGTGTCGCGCACGTTGACCAGCAGGTCGAGCGGCACCCGCGGGAACCGGACCACCGCTTCGCCGTCGGGGAGCATCACGCGGCCGGTGGCTTTGCCGACCGCGCCCGAGGTGCCCGGCGTGATCGCGGTGTCGAGCGTGGCGTGCAGTTCCTGCCAGGGCTGCTCGCGCACGGCCGAGGACAGGGTGGCGACGCGGACCGGCATCAGCAGCCCGGTCACGGCGTAGACGACCGCGAGGATCATCGTGAACGTGCGGGTGCCGGGCAGGTCGGAGGCGAGGTTGCCCAGCGCCCAGATCCCGGCGGCCAGCAGCACGAAAGACCCCGCCATCCCCCACGACCGCTGCCGGACCTCGCGCAGGAACGTGGTCACCACCGGGTCCCGCAGGGCCGCCACCATCGGCCGCGGCTGCTCGGCCGATTCCACCGAGCCCGGCTCGGGTGCCGTCCGGATGCGGCCGAACCGGCCGTTGATCCCGCCCGGCAACCCGACGAGCACGCGGCCGCGCGGGTCGGGGCCGATGAAGTAGAGGCGCCGCAACCCGGCCAGCAGGACCCGCTTCGACGCAGGCAGCCGCACGACCAGCCACCGCGGCTCGGGACCGGGCAGCGCGACGCTGACCTTCGACCCGGCCACCAGCAACTGCCCGGGGCCGGGGGTGAGCAGGACCACCGGGTGCGCGAGCAGCCTCCGGCAGGGCAGCACCCGGAAGAACAGCAGCCACAGCTGCGCGACGGTGACCGCGGCGAGGATCGTCGCCAAGCCGGCCGAGAGCGGGCCGGGGTCCAGCGCCACCACCGCAGCGCCCGCCATCACGTAGACGACCATCGAGTTGATCAGGCGGTTGCGCTGCTTGGTCACGATCTCGACGTCGAGCGAGTCCGCCGCGGCCGGTTCGCCGTGGCGCGGCTCGTGGACGAGGACGCGCTCCTGGGTGGGTTCCACACCTCCGAGTCGATCAAGCGGCCACCGGCGTTACCCGTCAGTCCAACCGGACCTGGCCGAGCACCGGGTGACCGGGCACCCCGGCCGCGAGCTTGCGGCCCCGCTCCGGTGCGCCGAGCACCCACAGCCGCTGCGTCTCGCGCACGTTGACCAGGAGGTCGAGCGGCTGGCGGCCGAACCGGACCCGCGCGACCCGCCCGTCCGGCAGGGTCACCCGCCCCATCGTGTTCCCGGTGCCCGTGGCTTGTGGTTCGACCGGCGTGTCCAGGGTGACGCCGAGTTCGGTCCACGGCTGGGTGCGCACCGCCCGCGCGATGCTCCGCACCTGCAGCGGCCGGGCGACCCCGAGCAACGCGTAGGCCACGCAGAACACGGCCGTCACGCCGTTCGGGCGCGGGAAGCCGAACGCCTCCGCGCCCGCTTCGGTGAGCACCCACACGAACGCGCCGGCGACCAGAAAGGCCGTGGACACGAGCGCCGCCCGGAGCCGGAGTTCACGGACGAACGCGATCACCACCGCGTCCGGTGCGACCTCGTCGGGCGCCCGGGAGCCGGGCGCGGGTGCGGTCCGCACGCGGCCGAACTGCCCGATGATGCTGCCCGGGACCCGCAACACGAGCCGGCCGCGCGCGTCCGGCCCGAGCATGAACACGCGGCGCTCGCGCGCCAGCAGGAGCCGCTTCGAGCGGGGCATCCGCGCGACGACCCAGCGCGGCTGCGGCCCGGGCAACGCGATGCTCACCGTCCGGCCCGACACCAGCAGGTGCCCCGGCCCCGGCGTCAGGACGACGGCGGGCATCCGGAGCAGCCGGCCCAGCGGCCGGGTCCGGCAGGCCAGCGTCCACACCGACAACGCCGCCAGCACGGTGAACACCGCGGTCACCGTCCAGACCGCGGGACCGGTGAGCCGGAACAGGACCGCCAGTGCGACCGGGAAGGCGTAGAACACGCTCGACGTGATCAGACGACCACGGGTCTTCTCGACGATCTCGACCTCGAGTGGATCGGTCGCCGCCGGTTCGCCGAGGTGCGGCTCGTAGACACGCTGCCGGGTGAATTCCACGGTCCGCCAGTCGGAGTGGCAACGGGGAACGTTACTGATCCACTTCCCTTCCTCCGTCACTCAGGTTAGGCTCACCTAAGTAGGAGGTGGTGGCCAGTGACCGAGATCCGACGTCCGCCCGCACCCAGCCCCGCCGAGCGTGCGAAGACCATCGCCGTGCGGAACGGCCCCGGCGCGCTGCTGCCGACCGCGGGCGATCCGACCGGCAGCGACCGCGTGGTGCCCGAACTGCACCACGTCCACCCGAGCGGCAGCGTCAGCGTCCTGCTGCCGGACGACCACCCGCTGCTGACCCGCACCCGCGAGGCGGACCGCGGCGAGCTGGCCGTCGTGTTCGAACTCGCCGACCACGCGCCCGTCGACCTGCGGGAACCCATCCGCGGGCTGCTCTGGATCACCGGCTGGCTGCGGCACCTCAGCCCGGAGTCGGCCCGCGCCAGGGCACTGTCCATCGCCGAGACGCGGCCCGATCCGCGCCTGCTGGACCTCGGCCACGGCCTGAGCCTGCTGCGGCTCACGCCGGCCTCGCTCGTCCTCGCCGACGCCGAGGGCACCCACTCGCTGCGGCCGCACTTGTTCTCCGCCGCCGCGCCGGACCCGTTCGCCGGCTACGAGTCCGGCTGGCTGCGGCACCTGGAGACCGACCACGCCGACGTCGTCGGCCAGCTCGCCCGGCACATCCCCGAGGAGCTGCGCGGCGGCCGGATCCGCCCGCTCGGCCTGGACCAGTTCGGGCTGCGGCTGCGGGTCGAGTCCGGCGACGGCGACCACGACGTGCGCCTGGCCTTCGCCAAGCCGGTGCACAGCCCCGCCCAGCTCAGCACCGAGCTGCGGCGCCTGGTGGGCTGCCCGTTCCTGGCGCGGAACCAGGTGCGCGTGCAGCCCTAGCCGAGCTCCGGCGGGAAACCGCCGGTGGCGATCGGTCCCCACCGCTCGATCGTCACGCGGATCAGGCTCTTGTTCTGCTTGACCATCGCCTCGCGGTACTCGTCCCAGTCCGGGTGCTCGCCCGAGATCGACCGGAAGTACTCCACCAGCGGCTCGACCGCCTCGGGCACGTCCAGCACCTCGGCCGTGCCGTCGAACTGCACCCACGGCCCGTTCCAGTCGTCGGAGATCACGCACGCCGAAACGGCCGGGTCGCGGCGGGCGTTGCGGGTCTTGGCGCGCTGCGGGTAGGTCGCCACGACGAACCGGCCCTCGGGGTCGATCCCGGCGGTGACGGGCGACAGCTGCGGCGTGCCGTCGGCGCGGGTGGTCATCAGGATCGCGCGGTGCCGGGGGCGGAGGAACTCCAGCAGTTCGGCGCGGTCGACGCGGTCAGCGGTCGCAATCTTGGCCATGTCTCCAGACGGTAGCGTGCGGACGTGCTCAGCTCCTGGCTCCGCCCCGAACGTCCCGCGATGCCCGAACCCGTGGACGCCGGGACCGCGCGGCGGCTGAAGATCGAGCTGGTGGTCGTCTTCTCGATCACGCTCGGCCTGTCCGGCGCGCGCAGCCTGCTGTCGCTGATCGACTCGCTCCTGCAGCCCGAGCCGCTGTCCGACCAGCAGGTCGCGCTGAACGTCCCGCAGCGCGCCGCCGACCTGCTGGACCTGCTCGCCCAGCTGCTGTCCGCGGTGCAGCTCGTCGGGTGGGGCGCGCTCGGCGCGTACCTGCTGTGGCGCGGCGGGATGAAGCTGGCCGAGGTGGGCCTGGACCGCACCCGCCCCGGCCGGGACGTGCTCTGGGGCGCGGGGCTGGCGGCGTTGATCGGCATCCCCGGGCTGGTGCTGTACTTCGTCGGCTGGCAGCTCGGCTTCAACCTCGCCGTCGTCCCGTCCCGGCTGGACGACACGTGGTGGCGCCCGATCGCGCTGACGCTGTCCGCGTTCGGCAACGCCTTCGCCGAGGAAGTCCTGGTGGTCGGGTACCTGCTGACCCGGCTGCGGCAGCTGGCCTGGCGCGAGAACACCGCGTTGTTCGCCGCCGCCGTGCTGCGCGGGTCCTACCACCTCTACCAGGGCTTCGGCGGGTTCGTCGGCAACCTGGTGATGGGACTGGTGTTCGGCCGCGTGTGGCAGCGGACCAACCGGCTGGTGCCGCTGATCGTCGCGCACACCCTGCTCGACGTGGTCTCGTTCGTCGGGTACTCGCTGCTCCGCGGACACGTCAGCTGGCTGCCCTGAACAGGCACTCAGCGCACTACGCTCAGCGCGTGACCACCAAAACCCCCAGGGTGGACAGCGAGGTCGGGCCGCTGCGCGCCGTCCTGCTCCACCGGCCGGGCAACGAGCTCACGAGGCTCACCCCGCGCAACAACGACAAGCTGCTGTTCGACTCGATCCCGTGGGTCGGCCGCGCCCAGGAGGAGCACGACGCGTTCGCCGAGGTGCTCCGCGGCCGCGGCGTCGAGGTGCTCCTGCTGGCCGAGGTGCTGCGCGAGGCGCTCACCGATCCGCGCGCGCACGCCGCCGGGGTGCACGCCGCGGTCGACGACCGGCGCCTCGGCGAGGACCTGGGGGACGCGCTGCGCTCGCACCTGTCCGGTGTGGACGCCGCCACCCTGGCCGAGGTCCTGATGGCCGGGCTGACGTTCGAGGAGCTGCCCGCCGCCGATGGCGCGTCGCTGGTGCGCAAGATCCACCACCCGCACGACTTCGCGGTCGACCCGCTGCCGAACCTGCTGTTCACCCGCGATTCGTCGGTGTGGATCGGCGACCGGGTGGCGATCTCGTCGCTGGCCATGCCCGCCCGCCGCCGCGAGACCGCGCTGCTCGACCTCGTCTACGCCTACCACCCGCGGTTCTCCCACGCCTCGCGCGCGTACGGCGCCCACTCGGCGCCGGTCGAGGGTGGCGACGTGCTGCTGCTCGCGCCGGGCGTGCTGGCCGTCGGCATCGGCGAGCGCACCACGGCCGCAGGCGCGGAGTCGCTGGCGCGCTCGCTGTTCGCCGACGACATCGCCCACACCGTGCTCGCGGTCCCGATCGCACAGGCCCGAGCCACGATGCACCTGGACACCGTCTGCACGATGGTCGCGCCGGACGCCGTGGTGATGTACCCGCTGGCCCGCGACGAGCTGGTGGCCTTCACGCTGCGCCCGGACGGCGACGGCTCGCTGCGCGTGGACGGCCCGGAGCCGTTCCTGCACGCGGCGGCCGAGGCGATGGGCATCGAGAAGCTGCGGGTGATCGACACCGGGCTGGACCCGGTGACCGCGGAACGCGAGCAGTGGGACGACGGCAACAACACGCTGGCGCTCGCGCCCGGTGTGGTGGTCGGCTACGAACGCAACGTGGAGACCAACGCGCGGCTGGCGGACGCCGGCATCGAGGTGCTCGCCATCGCCGGTTCCGAGCTGGGCTCCGGCCGGGGCGGGCCGCGTTGCATGTCCTGTCCCGTTGTCCGTGACCCGATCGGGTAATTAGGAAAGGCTAAGCTGAATTAGTACGTCCTAAATAAGTACTTCCTAATCTCGGTAAGCCTACCCAAACGAAATCGGAATCACCAGGGCCAAGGGGTTAACGATCAGCAAAATGGCCTATTCTTGAGTCATGGCGATGCTGAAGAAAGAACCGCGCTCCAAGTTCTACGAGCTCCTGCAGCAGCAGGTGCAGAACGAGTTCCACGCTTCCCAGCAGTACGTGGCGCTGGCGGTCTGGTTCGACAACGCGGACCTGCCCCAGCTGGCCAAGCACTTCTACCGCCAGGCGGTGGAGGAGCGGAACCACGCGCTGGCGATCGTGCAGTACCTGATCGACACCGATCACCACGTGGACATCCCGCCCACCGGCGAGGTCCGCAACGACTTCGCGGAGCCGCTCGAACTGGTCGAGCTCGCGCTGGAGCAGGAGAAGGAGGTCACGGCCGACTTCCGCACCCTGATGAAGGCCGCCCGCGCCGAGGACGACTACCAGGGCGAGCAGTTCCTCCAGTGGTTCCTCAAGGAGCAGGTCGAGGAGGTGTCGCAGATGTCCACACTGGTCAACGTGGTCAAGCGCGCCAACGGCAACATGTTCGAGGTGGAGACCTGGCTGGCCCGCGAGTCCGTCGGCGACGACGGCGCCTCCGACATGCCGCCGGTCGCCGGTGGCGCCCTGTAGGACCGCCATACCGCGGAGCGCACGAGAGCCCGGGCCGCGGCCCGGGCTCTTTCGCGTCAGCAGCCGGGCGGGGCGACCAGTTCCCAGTGCACGACGGTTTCCGCGGAATCGACGTAAAACGTGTAGTTGGCGCCCGATCCGGCGGCGGCGCTGTAATTCCCCGCACCGGCCGTCAGATCAGGATAGGCATTCCTCAGTTCGGTCACCGTGGAACCGGTGCCCACCTTTTCCGGAGTGCGCGCGCCGGTCGCGGTGAAGACCACCACTCCCCCGGTCGGCGAAATCGTCACCGACGCGACGTTCGCCGTGCCTTCGGTGAGCCGGTAGGTGGTGCATTCGGCAGGCGCCGTACCGGCGTCGGCGAGCAGCCCGGTCGCCTTGGCCTCGTCGAAGGTCATCCCCAGCCGCAACGGTCCGTAGCCGGTGGGGCCGAGCACCACCGCCGCGGGCTCGGGGCGCACGGTCGTGCGGCTGCTGCTCGACGGCGCAGGCGTGGACGTGCCGGCCGGCGGCGGCGCGGGCAGGACCGTGGTGGTCGACGACGGCGGGGGCGGCTGGGTGGGCAGTTCGGAGAACGACGGCGGCACCACGACCGGCCCGGGCGCTTCCGAGGTCGTCGTGGGGGCGGTGGTCGTGGGCTGGGCGGCCTGGTGGACGCCGGGGTCGTGGCGCTCGGCGACGAGACCGGCGGTGACGAGCAGGGCGGCGGTGAGGACACCCCCGGAGGCGGCGACGGCGGTGCGGCGGCGACGGCGACGGCGGGCGCCGCGGACGATGGCGCTCTCGGCGCCCGGCGCGGGCGTGATCGCCAGCCGGTCGTCGTCGAACAACCGCCGCAGCTCGTCGCCGAGCTCGTCGTCGGGGTTCACCAGTCGTCCCTCCCTCCGGAGATCGAACCGATCTTGGTCCGCAGCGTCGCGATCGCCTTGCTGGCCTGGCTCTTGACCGTGCCCGCGCTGACGCCGAGCGACGCGGCGATCTCGGCCTCGGACAGGCCCTCGTAGTAGCGGAGCACGATCACCGCGCGCTGGCGCGGCGGCAGCTCGCGCAGGGCCTGCCACAGCGGCTCGTGCTCGAACGGGTCCACCGGTTCGGCGGTGCGCTGCTCGGGCAGGTCGGCGACCAGGCTCTCCCGCTTCAGGCGCCGCCAGCGGCTGATGTGCGCGTTCGCCATCGCACGGCGCACGTAGGCCAGCGGGTCGGCCGTCTTGCGTTGCACGTGGGTCCAGCGGGAGCCGATCTTCTCCAGCACGGTCTGCACCAGGTCGGCTGCGTCGTGCGGGTTGCCGGTGAGCGCGTGGCCGTATCGGAGCAGCCCGGGCAGGCTCGCCTGGACGAACTCTCCGAAGTCCGCCAGCTCCTCGCTCACCGCTGACCCCCTCCCCGC
The DNA here is from genome assembly GCF_040614195.1 of Amycolatopsis sp. NPDC006125. Lineage (NCBI taxonomy): Bacteria > Bacillati > Actinomycetota > Actinomycetes > Pseudonocardiales > Pseudonocardiaceae > Amycolatopsis > Amycolatopsis sp. NPDC006125. Next base: position 56,923 of record NZ_JBEXTZ010000013.1, on the reverse strand, counting down.
CGCGCGGCCGCCTCCCCAGGCGATGGCCGACGCGGCCGAGGTCACCGTATCGCCTCCCTCGACCGTGTGTCTTACCCCTTCGCCGAGTCCACGCATGACGGCCCCCTCAGGTTGTCCGGCGCGCTCTGAGGTGGACGCCTCAGCGTGGGTCTCGTTGCGCGAGGCGTGCGGGCAGCTCGAAGGCGCCGTCCGCGTTCGGCGGGAAGGGGTGCACGGCCACCACGGCTTCGGCGCGGATCGGGCCGTAGACGTGCGGGAACAGGATGCCGTCAGGGTGTGGCGGGTCGCCGGCCTCCCAGCGCAGCGGGACGTCCAGCCGCGCCGGGTCGATCTCCAGCAGCACCAGGTCCGTGCGGCCGCGGTAGAGCGCGTTCGCCGGGATCGCCACCGTGCCCGGGTCGGAGCAGTGGATGAAGCCGACCGTGTCCAGGGACGGGGCGCGGTAGTCCGCGCCCGTCCAGTCCGTGGCCGCGCAGAGGTGCAGGATCACTAGCGGAGCGTCAGCTGCCTGCCGACCAAGCCGTCGCGCGCACGGCGCTCGGCGGCGGTCAGCGGCTCGGCGTCGACCGACTTCAGGGCCTCCTCCAGGCGGGCGCCCAGCTGCTCGGCAGGCTCGGCCCACTCGCGAGCGTGCGCCTCCGGGTCCAGGTCCCACACCGGCACCAGCAGGCCGTGCGCGCGGAACGACCCCGCGTAGCGGGAGCCCTCGCCGAGTGACAGCTCACCGGCCGCGGACAGGCGCGCAAGCGCTTGCATCAGGCGGCCCTCCGGCTCCGGCCGGACCCAGCGCAGGTGCGCCTTCTCGCCGGCCAGTACCCAGTAGGAGCCGGTGCCCAGGCGCTCGGTCGGCATGATCGCCTCGTTGGCCCGCTCCAGCGAGACCTTGACCTCGCCGCTGGGGTCGGTGTCCTCGGGCAGCCACCAGTCGAAGTTCGAGTGCAGGGTGACGTCCAGCTCGGCGTCGGCCACCAGCAGGTCCTGCAGGCGCTCGCCATCGGCGGGCGGGCTCGTGGTGTCCGGCACCGGCAGCACGTCGCCCGGCTCGGCCGTCAGCGCCCAGCGGATCGCGCGGCCCAGGTCGCGGCTCACGTCGCTGGAGCGGGTCTGCACCTGGAGCCCGACGAACACCTCGCCGTCGGTGCGCACGAACGCGGCCGCGGCCATCGGCAGCACGGTCGCCAGCGTGATCTGCCGCTCGCCCGCGTCCACAAGGGACAGCGGCGCGGTGGCCGACGGCACGAACTCGCGCAGCGCGATCAGCTCCGGCTCGGCGGCCAGCCCCTCGAACGGCTGCCCCACGAACACTTCGCGGACCTTCGGTGCCTTGTCCTTCTTCGGACCCCGCTTGCGCGCGCCCTTGCCCATCTCGCCTCCTCGGACTACAGGCCGCAGACGCTACCGAACCGGGCACGGCCCGCCGGATCGGGGGATTAGGCTCGGGTCGTGTTCGATCCCCGTGACCCCGCCTTCCTCGCCGACCCGTACCCGGAGTTCGCCCGCCTGCGCGCGCAGGCGCCGGTGCACCAGCACGACGGGCTGGGCCTGGCGATCGCGGTGTCCCACGCGGCGGCGTCGGCGGTGCTGCGGCACCGCGGGCTGGGCCGGATCTGGACCGACGCGAGCCCGGCCGAGCAGTTCGTGTCGTTCAACCTGCTGCACCGCAACTCGCTGCTGGAGAACGAGCCGCCGGTGCACACACGGCTGCGCCGGTCGATCTCGTCGGCGTTCGGGCGCGGGCACGTCGAGCGGTTGCGGCCGACGGTGATGCGACTGGCGGACGAGCTGGTGGCCGGGATCGCCGAGGCCGGGTCGGCCGACCTGCTGGACGCGCTCGCGCAGCCGCTGCCGGTCGCGGTGATCTCCGAGCTGCTGGACGTGCCGGAGGCCGACCGGCCGCGGCTGGTGCCGTGGTCGAACGCGATCGTGAAGATGTACGAGTACGGGCTGCCCGAGGAGGGCCGGGTGGCGGCCGAGCGGGCGGCGACCGAGTTCGTCGAGTTCCTGCGCGAGCTGGCCGAGCGGCGCCGCCGGGAGCCGGGCGAGGACCTGATCACGGACCTGTTGCGGGCCGAGCTCACCGAGGACGAGGTGGTGGCCACCGCGGTGCTGCTGCTGATGGCCGGACACGAGGCGACGGTCAACGTGATCGGCAACGGGGTCTGGGCCCTGCTGCGGCACCCGGACCAGTGGCAGCGTCTCGTGGACGACCCGGGCCTGATGCCGGCCGCGGTGGAGGAGCTGATCCGCTTCGACTCGCCGCTGCAGCTGTTCGAGCGCACGGCGACCGAGGACGTGGAGATCGCGGGCTTCCGGGTGGCGAAGGGCGAGAAGATCGCCGCGCTGCTCGGCGCGGCCGCGCGGGACCCGGAGGTGTTCGCCGAGCCGGACACGCTGGACGTCGCCCGCAGCGACGGCACGCACCTGGGCTTCGGCGCGGGGATCCACTACTGCATCGGCGCGCCGCTCGCCCGGATCGAAATCGCGGCGGCGCTGGTCGCGCTGACCAAGCGGTTGCCGGGCCTGCGCCTGGCGGGTGAGCCGGAGCGCCGACCGGAGTTCGTGATCCGGGGGCTGAAGAACCTGCCGGTGACGGTCTAGCGAGCCGCGCTTTCGCGGCCGGTCCCGGGATCCGCGCGAGGGGCGGCGCACGTCCGGCGGAGCGGCAGCCCAGATCAGCGCGCCGCGCCGGTGGGGCGTGCCGTGCGCAGCTCCGGGGCCGGGGCGCCCTTCACGGATCGCACCTGCAGTGGGCGCAGCCGGTCGGTGCGGACCGGCGCCAGCAGCGTCGTCAGGCGGTACACCAGCACCGCGGTCAGTCCGGCCAGCACGGCGGCCGCGGTGTTCAGCAGGCCGGTCAGCAGCACGCCGTCCGCCATCGCCTGCACGCCGTCCTTGAAGCGCCACCCGATGACCAGCACCATCAGCACCTCGTTGACCACCCAGGCCGCCCACCAGGCCAGCACCAGCCGCGACGGGCGGGGGCGGCGGTCCGGCTCGCGGCCGAGCACCAGGTGCTCCAGTTCGGCGAGGATGGAGCCCGCCATCACCAGGTTCACCCCCGGCACCAGCACCCCGGCGACCACCTCGCGCGTCGAGCGGGCCGGTTCCTGTCCGGCGGCTTCCGCGGCGGCACTGCGGGCGACCAGCAGCCACCACAGCGTCGCGGCGACGGCGATCAGCCCGAACACCACGGTCAGCAGCGACGCGATGATCTCCAGCGCGTCGGAGAACGCCACGGTCGCCGCGTGCAGGGCCGTCGACCGGCTCATCACCAGCAGCGCGTAACGCCAGAACTCGGCACCCGCCGCGACCGCGGCCAGCCCGGCGAGGAACCACAGGATCGTCACGGCATTGCGGTGCAGCACCCGCACACGCTCGACCGGGCTCGGATAGCCGGACGGGGTGCCGGGCACCGCCGTCGGCACCCGCCACGCCAGGTGCGGAAAACCCCAGCGCGGCGGCACGTGGTACGACGGCGGGCCGTCGTAGCGCTCGGCCGGGCGCGCCGGCCGGGGACGGATCGCACCCGGTGGAGGGTTCGCCACCCAGCTGACACGCGGTCGGGGGCGGTACGGCCTCGGGGTCGGGTGCATGGGACCTACAGGACCTCGGGCGGGCCGTCGTGCTCGCCGACGACCGGGCGGCCCTCGGTCTCCCAGGACTTCATGCCGCCCGCCACGTTGATCGCGTCCCAGCCGCTCGCGTTGAGCCACGCCGCGGCCCGCGCGGAGCGGCCGCCGGTGCGGCACACCACGTAGAGCGGCTGGTCGTCGGGCAGCTGGGCCAGTTCGTCGGTGCGCGCGGGCAGCTCGCCGAGCGGGATGTGGACCGCGCCGGGGGCGTGGCCGGCATCCCACTCGTCCTGTTCGCGCACGTCCAGCAACACCAGCCCGTCCGCGGGCAGTTCGGAGACGGACGCGGTCGGAATGTCACCTGGTTGCACGTTCACATACTGGCACGCGCACCCATCAACTGCACGTGAGCCCGAAAAAGGGCCACCCCCGTCGCGGGAGTGGCCCTTTCCGCCGTCCGTCAGGTCAGTGCGCGGTGGCCTTCTCGGCGTGTGCGCCGGTCAGCGCGCGCACCTCCATCTCGGCGTACTTCTTCTCGTTGCGCTCCTTCGACAGGACCGTGCCGAGGAAGCCCAGCAGGAACGACGCCGGGATGGACACCAGGCCGGGGTTCTCCAGCGGGAACCAGTGGAAGTCCACACCCTTGATCATCGGCTTCGACCCGCCGGACACCGCCGGCGAGAAGACGATCAGCACGATGCAGATGATCAGGCCGCCGTACATGCTCCACAGCGCGCCCTGGGTGTTGAACCGCTTCCAGAACAGCGAGTACAGCAGGGTCGGCAGGTTCGCCGAGGCCGCCACCGCGAACGCCAGCGCGACCAAGAAGGCCACGTTCTGGTTCTTCGCCAGGATGCCGCCGACGATCGCGAGCGCGCCGATCACCAGCGCGGTGATCCGGGCGACCCGCACCTCGACCTGCTTGCTGTCGACCTGGCCCTTCTTGATCACGTTGGCGTACACGTCGTGCGCGAACGACGCCGACGCGGTGATCGTCAGGCCGGCCACCACGGCGAGGATGGTCGCGAAGGCCACCGCGGAGATGAACCCGAGCAGGATCGGCCCGCCCAGTTCGAGCGCGAGCAGCGGCGCCGCCGAGTTGGTCGTGCCCGGCGCCGAGTTGATCGTCTGCGGGCCCACGAGCGCACCGGCGCCGTAGCCCAGCACCAGGGTGAACAGGTAGAAGATGCCGATCAGGACGATCGCCCAGACGACCGACTTCCGCGCGTCCTTCGCGGTGGGCACCGTGTAGAAGCGCATCAGCACGTGCGGCAGGCCCGCGGTGCCCAGCACCAGCGCGATGCCCAGCGACAGGAAGTCCAGCTTGCTGGTCTCGGTCTTGCCGTACTGCTTGCCCGGGTTGAGCAGGGCGTCACCGGTCGCGCCGCCGCGTTCGACCGCACCCTGCAGCAGGTTCGACAGGTTGAAGCCGAACTTGCCCAGCACCCACAGCGTCATCGCCAGCGCGCCGAGGATCAGCAGGACGGCCTTGATGATCTGTACCCAGGTGGTGCCCTTCATGCCGCCGATGAGCACGTAGACGATCATCAGGATGCCGACGATCGCGATGACGGCGTTCTGGCCCCAGTCGCTCTTGATGCCGAGGAGCAGGTTGACCAGGCCGCCGGCACCCGCCATCTGCGCGAGCAGGTAGAAGAACGACACCGCGAGGGTGGACACCGCCGCCGCGGCCCGGATCGGCCGCTGCCGCATCCGGAACGCGACCACGTCGCCGAGCGTGAACTTGCCGGTGTTGCGCAGCAGCTCGGCGACCAGGAGCAGCGCGACCAGCCACGCGACGAGGAACCCGATGGAGTAGAGGAACCCGTCGTAGCCGTTGACCGCGATCGCGCCCGCGATGCCGAGGAACGACGCCGCGGACAGGTAGTCGCCCGAGATCGCGATGCCGTTCTGCGGACCGGTGAACGAGCGGCCCGCCGCGTAGTAGTCGGAGGCGGTCTTCGTGTTGCGGCTGGCGCGGAACACGATCACGAGGGTGATCGCGACGAAGATCGCGAAGATGATGATGTTCAGCGTCGGGTTGCTGCCTTCGACGCCCTGCGCCAGGTTCCTCACTGCGCGTCTCCTTCGATCTCACCGCGGATCTTGTCGGCGATCGGGTCCAGCTTGCGGTTCGCGTACCGCACGTAGAGCCCGGTGATGAGGAACGTCGACACGAACTGCAGCAGGCCGATGAGCAGGCCGACGTTGAAGTTGCCGATCAGCTTCGTCGACATGAAGCCGTGGGCGTAGTCGGCGAGCAGGACGTAGACGAGGTACCAGACGAGGAAGAGGACGGTCATCGGGAAGACGAAGGTCCGCAACCTCTTGCGGAGCTCGGCGAACTCGGGGCTCGCCTGCACCTTCTGCCAGTTGTCACCCGGACCCGTCTCGTCGACGAGGTCCTGGTCGCTGGTGCTCACGGGACAACCTCCCTGTGCATGGTCTCAACCTCTTCCGGTCGTGTGATGCGGGTAGATCTTGCCGCGAAACGTGAGTCTTGTTGTTAATCCTTTCGAGTGAATGATCTTACGGAGAGTTGACGATCTTTCGCCGGTTAGACGTAGGAATGTCCATTTCGCGAATCACCAAACGGGCAAGATTTGCCGAAATGTCAACCGACGGTAAACGAAACCGCCAATGGAGTGAAAGTCGCCCGGGTGAGAACCGGGGTCACTTGCGGTGTCGGCCGCGTCCCATCCGGGTACGCTCTTCGGCCTGCCCGAACCGCGCGACCGCCCGATCGCGCATGAACCCGAGCCGGTCCGGGGCGTGCAGCCGCAGCATCACGGCGTTCACGTCGGCAGGCTTGCCGTTCGGCGTGGCCAGGCTGACCAGGATCGTCACCGCGAACGCGACCGGCACCGTGATCAACGCGGGCTGGTCGGCGAACCACGGCGCCCAGCCCCCGGTGAACCGGCTGACCAGGTCCACCACCAGCGCACCGAGCACCAGCCCACCGCCGATGATCATGCCCGCCATCGCGCCCGGCCAGGTCAGGCCGCGCCACCACACGCCGAGCAGCAGCAATGGCGAGAACGTCGACGCGGCCAGCGCGAACGACATCCCGACGCTCAGTGACAGGTCGTTCGGCCGCAGGAGCAGCGCGAGCGCCAGCGGCACCAGCGCGACCACACCCGCGGCGATCCGGAAGTCCAGCACCCGGCCCTTCGACAGGTCCGTCGACACCACACCCGCGAGGCTCACCAGCAACCCCGACGACGTGGACAGGAACGCCGCGAACGCCCCGGCCAGCACGACCGCCCCCAGCACCTGCCCGGCCACCCCCGGCACCATCGCCGACGGCAGCCGCAGCACCGCGGCGTCCGTCTGGCCCGTCACCAGCAGCTCCGGCACGTACATCCGGGACAGCGCCCCGAGGATCGTCGGGAACAGGTAGAACAGCCCGAGGAGCAACAGGACGTGCACCGTGGTCCGGCGCGCCGCCCGGCCGTCCGGGTTGGTGTAGAAGCGGACCAGCACGTGCGGCAGGCCCATCGTGCCGAGGAACGTCGCGAAGATCAGCGAATACGTCTGCAGCAGGTCCCGCACGCCCTCGGAGCCGGGGTGCAGCCAGTCGGAATTGGTGACCTCCGCGTCGCTCACCGTCGGGACCGGGGTGCCCGCCGCGAACCACACGCGGGTGCCCTGCGGCAGCTCCTGCGTCGAGCCCTGCACCCAGATCTCGTCGTGCGGCGCCGGGTCGCCCGGGTGCTCGATCACGACCTGCGTCAGCGTGCCGACCTCGAAGGCGACGTCGGTGCGGATGTCCACAGTGGTCTGCGCGGCGAACACCGGCGGCGCGGGCGACCCCAGCGAACCGGCGGGCCCCGGCTTGCCGCCTGCCAGGAACACCGCGCACAGCACGAACGCGGGCAGCGCGATCGCGAACAGCTTCAGCCAGTACTGGAACGCCTGCACCACGGTGATCGCGCGCATGCCGCCGGCCATCACGTTCACACCGACCAGCACGGTGACCGTCACCGCGCCGACCCAGCCCGGCACGTTCAGCACCGTCGTCAGCGCCAGCCCGGCGCCCTGCAGCTGCGGGACCAGGTAGAGGATCCCGATGAACACCACGAACGCGGTGCCGCACCGGCGCAGCGCGACCGACTCCAGCCGCGCCTCCAGGAAGTCCGGCAGCGTGTAGGCGCCCGAGCGGCGCAGCGGCGCGGCGACGAACAGCATCAGCGCCAGGTAGCCGGCGGTGAAGCCGATCGGGAACCACAACCCGTCGGCGCCGTCCTTCAGGATGATCCCGGCGATGCCGAGGAACGACGCGGCGGAGAGGTACTCACCGGAAATGGCGGCGGCGTTGCGGCGCGACCGCACCGTGCGGCGCGCGACCAGGAAGTCGTGCGTGGTGTTGGCGAACCGGGACGAGCGGTGACCCAGGTAGAAGGTCAGCACGGCGACGGTCGCGATGCCGCTCAGCGCCCACGGGTTCAGCTGCACGATCCGGATTGTCCCCTGCCCCGGCTCCGGCTCCGCGGGCCGGTCACGACTCGATCATGTCCACGAAGTCCCGCTCGTGCCGCTCGGCCAGCCGGTTGTAGGCCAGGCCCGCGAGCAGCAGCAACGGGAACGGCAACAGCCCCAGCAGCAACCACGCCAGCGGCACGCCGACCACGCGCAGCGCGGCGAACCCCGGCCACAGGTAGAAGGCCAGCGGCAGCGCGCCGAGCAGCACCAGCACCAGCGCGCTCAACCCGAGCGCGGTGCGCAGCTGGTGCTTGACCAGGTCGCGGATCAGCAGCTCGCCCCAGCTGGTCTGCTGCTCCAGCTCCAGGCGCGCGCGCAGCGTCGGCGTCGTCTTGCGGGAACGCGGATCCGCCAGCACCACCCGCTGCCGCTTCGGCGGTTTCGCCGGCTCGGGCGGCGCCTCGGGCGGCGGCGCGGGCGGGATCGGCTCCACCGACGCCGGCTGGTAGTTCTTGCCCAGCGTCGGGTCCGGCTCACGCACCCCGTCGGCCCGACGGTAGAAGTCCTCGGTCATCGACCACCCGTGAGTCGGTCCTTGAGCTCACGGGTGTGCCGCCGGGAGACCGGGAGCAGCTTCTCCTCGTTGCCGATCACGACCTGGTAGCCGCCCTGCCCCATGCGCAGCTCGGTGATCAGGTTCAACGCGACCAGGAACGACCGGTGGATCCGCACGAACCCGGCCTTCTCCCAGCGCTCCTCGAGCTGGGTCAGCGGGATGCGGACCAGGTGGCTGTTGCCGTCCTTGGTGAACAGGCGGGCGTAGTCGCCCTGCGCCTCGACCCAGCGCACCGACGAGCGCGGCACGAGCTTCGTGGTCCCGGCGAGCTCGACCGGGATCACCTCGTCGTCGTCCGGCGCGGCGGGCGCGGCCGCGCCCGGCCCTGGCGGGGCCACCGTCTTCAGCTTCTCCAGCACCCGCTCGACCGCCCGGTCCAGCCGGTGCTGGTTGCACGGCTTGAGCAGGTAGTCCACCGCGCCCAGGTCGAACGCGTTGACGGCCTCGTGCGCGTGCCCGGTGACGAACACCAGCACCGGCGCGGGGCTCATCGCGGAGAACACGCGCGCCATCTCCATGCCGGACAGGCCGGGCATCTGGAGGTCGGCGAACACCGCGTCGATCGGCGGCAGGCCCCGCTCCTTGCGCTCACGCACCTCCGGGTCCTCCGAGGCCAGCACGCGCAGCGCCTCGGAGGCGTCGACCGCGGTGAACACGCGACCGATGTGCGGGTTGCCCCGCAGCGTGTCGACCAGCAGGTTCAACCCGTGTGGCTCGTCGTCCACCGCGAGGACGAGCAGTCTTCTGGTGTCTTGTTGCACACTCACAGTGACTCGCATCCTGCCTATTGCAGGTTGTGATGTCCATACCGCGAGCGGGCGAGCGCTTTCAAATCCCGTAGCGTGACCAAGCAACTCGCTGTGCGACCGCGTCCAGGAGCGCCTGGGCGGCTGCCGGCGCGCCGATGCCGAGCCGGGCCAGCAGCGGCTTCTTCGGCTCGGCGATCGTGATCTCGGCGTCCGGCCAGCGCTGCTCGACGACCTCCCGCAGGTTGCCGATGCCGTCGACCAGGCCCAGCTCGACGGCCTTCGCGCCGAGCCAGACGTCACCCGTGAACAGCTCCTCGGTGTCGGCGAGCCGGTCGCCGCGGCGTTCCTTCACCCACTCCACGAACATCTCGTGCAACTGTGCGTGCATCTTCTTCAGCCACTCGACGTCCTCCGGCTTCTCCGGAGCGAACGGGTCGAGCCGCTTCTTGTTCTCACCCGCGGTGTGCACGCGCCGCTCGATGCCGAAGCGCTCCAGCAGACCGGTGAACCCGAACCCGCCGCTGATCACGCCGATGGAACCGACCATCGACGTGCGGTGCGCGTAGATCTCGTCCGCCGCGCACGCCAGCCAGTAACCGCCGGAGGCCGCGACGTCCTCGCAGAACGCGATCACCGGCACGCCCGGCTTCTTCGCGGCGAGCTGGCGGATCCGCTCCGCGACCAGCCCGGACTGGGTCGGCGCGCCGCCCGGCGAGTTGATCTGCAACGCGACCGCCTTGAGCCGGTCGTGGTCGAACGCGCGGGTCAGCGCGGACTCGACGGCCGCGAGGTTGATGGTGCCGCGCGCGAGCGGCGAGGGCGTCGGCGTGATCACCCCGTGCAGCTTGACGACGGCCACCACGTCCTTGCGGTCGCCCCGGTCGCCGATGCGCGAAATCCTGCTGCTCAGCCTGTCCGTCACGCTGGTCATGGCGCCAGGTTACGGACTCCGTCCGGTTTGTGCAGACGGCCGTTGCGGGCGGGCTCCGGCGGGGCTTCCGCGTAGTCCGGCAGGTCGGTGCGCACGCCGGGCGCGAACTTCGGCACCCGGAGCGTCACCTTCATCCCGGCGCCCGGCGCGGTCTCGACCATCAGCGCGTACTCGTCGCCGAACAGCTGCCGCATGCGCGCGTTGATGTTGCCCAGCCCGACGTGCGCGCCGGTGCGGTGCGAGTTGCGCAGGTCGGCCAGCCGCGCCGGGTCCATGCCGATGCCGTCGTCCTCGACGCTGATCAACGCCTCGGTGCCGTAGTCGGAGGCGGTGACGGTGACCATGCCGCCGGTCGGCTTGTTCGCCAGGCCGTGCTGCACCGCGTTCTCCACGAGCGGCTGGATGATCAGGAACGGCACCACGACCGACAGCACCTCGGGCGCGATCTTCAGCCGGACCTCGAGGCGGCCGCCGAACCGGGCCCGTTCGATCGTCAGGTAGCGGTCGATGTTGCGCAGCTCGTCGGCGAGCGTGGTGAACATGCCGGAGGTGCGGAACGAGTAGCGCGTGAAGTCCGCGAACTCCTGCAGCAGCTCGCGCGCCTCCTCCGGGTCGGTCCGGATGAGCGCGGAGATCGTGTTGAGCGCGTTGTAGATGAAGTGCGGCGAGATCTGCGCGCGCAGCGCCTTGATCTCGGCCTGCTGCAACTGGTGCTTGGACTCCTCGAAGCGGGCCAGCTCGAACTGGGTGGTGACGAACTGCGCGACCGCGTCGGCCATCTGGATCAGGCGCTTGCCGGAGCTGCGGCCCACCACGATGAGCGCCGCCTCGACCTCGTCCTCGACGAGCAGCGGCACGATCACCGCGGTCTTCATCTTGCAGGTGCCGCGGTGGTCGCACGGGACGTCGTCGTGCGAGACGACCTCACGGCGGGCCTTGCGGATGGACATCATCACGGCGCTGCTGAGGTCGAGGTAGTGGTCGTTGGCCTCGCCGTCCCAGGACACCAGGGTGCCCTCGTTGTCGGTGATGCCGACGGCGACGCACTTGAGCAGTTCGAGCAGCTGCGAGGTGATCCGGTCGGCGCTGGCCTGGTCGAAGCCCTCGCGGAGGTCCGGTGTCGCGCGGGACATGTGGTAGACGGCTTCCAGAACCGCGTCCTCGATCGAGCTGCTCGGCTTGCGGGTCCGCGCCAGCACGACGATCAGGACGATCAGCAGCACACCCGACACGCTCCACGGGATGATTTGCGAGATCGGCAGACCGGACACGGCGTCAATGCTCTGCGCTCGTGACGCAAGGTGCAAGCTCTTCAGCGCACTTTCTGTGCTGACTTCGCCACCCTGCGGGGTGAGGCGCTACTTGAGCAGGCGCGACAGGCGACGGTCCGCGAGCGGCTTGCCGCCCGTCTGGCAGGTCGGGCAGTACTGGAAGGACTTGTCGGCGAAGGAAACCTCACGCACCGTGTCCCCGCACACCGGGCAGGGCAAGCCGGTCCGCGCGTGCACCCGGAGGCCGGACCGCTTCTCGCCCTTGAGGCGGGCGGCGTCCTGGCCCACCGAGCGCTCCACCGCGCTCGTCAGGATCTGGTGCACCGCCTCGGCGAGCCGGTCCAGCGCGTCGTCGGACAGCTTGCCCGCGGTCGCGAACGGGGACAGCCGCGCGGCGTGCAGGATCTCGTCCGAGTAGGCGTTGCCGATGCCCGCGATCAGCGACTGGTCCGTCAGCGCCCACTTGAGCCGCTCGGTGCGGCCCGCCAGCAGCTCGGCCAGCGAATCCCGGTGCAGCGACAGGGCGTCCGGGCCGAGCCGGGCGATGCTGGGCACCTCCTGCGGGTCCCGCACCACCCACACCGCGAGGCCCTTCTTCGTGCCCGCCTCGGTCAGGTCGAAGCCGCGGTCTCCGAAGTGGACGCGCAGCGCGATCGGGCCCTTGCCCGGTTTCGGCGGCGCGGGCGAGAGGTTGTCCGCCCACCGCAGCCAGCCGGCGCGCGCCAGGTGCACCACCAGGTGCAGGCCGTCGCAGTCGAGGTCGAGGTGCTTGCCGAACCGGCCCGCCCCCGTCACCTCGCGCCCGTGCAGGTCGGTGTAGGGCGGGTCGAACGTCTTCAGCACCGCCAGCGACGCCACGTCGACGCGGCTGACCAGCCGCCCCACCGCGTGCTCACGCAGGTGGTACGCCAGCGCTTCGACCTCGGGCAACTCCGGCATCGCTACTCCATCGGCCGCAGCGGGCCCTCGAAGTCCGGGCCCGCCTCCCGCTGGATGGTCTTCGCGAGCCTGGTCAGCTCGCTGCGCACGCGGAACATGCCGGAGATGATCCCGACCCAGCGCTCGGGCGGCGGCTCGCCGGTGACGCCGCCGTCGGTCTCCGCGACGACCGTCCACGGCCGGTTCAGCACCCACCGCAGCGGGAAGAACACCGCGATCAGCAGCAGGCCGTAGATCACCCACGGCGGCACCACGACGGTGTCGGGCAGCCAGGCGACGAGGATGACGGCCAGCAGCACGCACACGGCGAGCATCGCGATGCCCGAGGTGTAGCTGCCGGAGATGTCCCGCTCGAAGTCCTCGGCGGTTGCCGGGCGGCGCCATTCCATCTGCGCCCGGACGACCCACTCGCGGCCGTCGCCTCCCCGCACCACGCGGTTCATCTTTCGCTGCCTCCCGCCACGGTCGTTCGCCCGTCCAACCGTAGCGTGGCCGCGGCCCGCCGCGCGAGACGCGGACGGAGATCGACTACTCGGATGACCCCCGGCCGGAGTGCCCGTGATCCCGGTCCCGCCACAGCCACCACGGCGCGGACCACGACGGCGGCCCGTGCGACTCGGCCTGCGTCGGCTTGTCCTTGTCCCGGCCCCAGCCCTTGCCCGGCTTGTCCCGGGTCGGCGAGTCCTCGCTCTCGTACGGCGTGGCGTCCGTGGTCGGCAGGTCGTCGCGCGCACTGCCGCGGGACGACGACTGCGTCGGCTCGACCTGGTCCGACCGCTCGCCACCGGTGCTCGAACCGTCGGTCTGCGGCTGCTGCCGCGCGGGCGGCCCGGCCGGCTCGATCGACTTCGCGGGCGGCTGCGACTTCTCCACGACCGTGCTCGGCAACGGCGCGCCAGGGTAGGGCAGCGTCACCTCGTCGGGCGCGATCAGCACCTGCGGCGGCGAACTCAGCCGCGACTCCGGCTCCGCGATCCGCAACTCGACCCCGCCCTGCTCGGGCAGGCCGATCGGCTGCGAATCGTCGACCATCGCCGGGCCCACCGCGAACCCGACCACACCCGCGGCCGTGGTCGACGCCAGCGCCACGCCGATCTTCAGCTTCGACACCAGCACGGTCTTCAACGTGGTCAGCACACCCGACGTCGCACCGCCACTGGCGGCCGTGCCCGCGGCGACGGCGGTGGCCGGCACCAGCAACGCCACCGCACCGGCGTGCGCCCGCAGCGACGAGCAGACGTCCCGCAGCTCCGCGTGCATCGCCCGGCAGGACGCGCACCCCAGCAGGTGACCGCGGATCCGCCGCGCCTCCGCACCGGTGACGCTGCCCGCGGTGTAGCCGCCGAGCTTCTCGATGACCCCGCGGCAGCTGACGTCGGAAATCCGGTTCATCGCCAGGTGCGCCTGCAGGTACGCGGCACGCAGGCCCTGCCGGGCCCGCCGCGCCAGCGCCGCCGTCGCGTTCGCGCTCAACCCGAAGTGCGGAGCCACCACCGCCGGCTGCTCACCCTCGACCTCGGTCTGCCACAACACGGTCCGCCAGCGCTCCGGCAAGCTGGTGAAAGCGGTGGTGATCAAGCTGTGCTCCGCGGTGCGGGCGTGCGCGTCCGCGCCGGCCCCCGCGCGGTGCGTCAGCTCGTCGTCGGTGACCGGCACATCGCGGCGCGCGCCGTGCCACTCCCACGACACCCGGCGCGCCACCGTCAGCAAGTACGCGCGGATGTGCTCCTTCGGGCCGTTCCCGCGGCGCAACGCCTGCAACACGCGGAAGAACGTCTCGGCGGTGATGTCCTCCGCCTCGGACGAATCGGCGGCCAGACTGCGGGCCAGCCTGCGGACGGCGGAAGCGTGCAGCTCGAACAACTCGCGGAACGCGGCATCCTCACCGGAACGCAGCCTGCTCAACAGAGCCTGCTCGTCCTCCGATGCCATGCGCTGTTCCGGCACCGCCGCGTCGTCCGTCATGCGGCCAGCCACCTCCTCCCCCGCGGGACTAACCCGTTCGGTTGAATGGAGACACCATACGGAGCGAAACGCTCGCCGTCACCCCTTGTACTCCCGGAGTGACCGAGTTCCCTCCGACAGGGCGACGCACACCTCGCAGCCACCCAAGATCACCCCAAAATGGCCACCCCGTCAACCCGGCGAATCGCGCCCGTATAGACTGTCCATCGCACCGGTTGACCCGGGGCACGCGGACGTAGCGCAGCTGGTAGCGCATCACCTTGCCAAGGTGAGGGTCGCGGGTTCGAATCCCGTCGTCCGCTCGTAGCTGGCCGACCCCTGCTCGCGCTTTGCGCTTCGCCGGGGCTACTCGCCATTGCATTGGGGGTCGACCCCCAAACCCCCGCCAGGAGGGCTTCGCCCCCTGGACCCCCTCCCGGCGCCGGATCGTGCGGATCTCGCCAGTGCCGTCCCCTGAACCCCTCCCGGCGCCGGATCGGTGCGGTCGTCGCCTTCGCGTGGTTTGAGCTGCGGTTTTTCTTGTTTGTCGGGGTCTTTGTTGGTTTTTGGCCAGTGTTCGGCTGCCGTTCCCAAGATTCACCTGATCGTGTGGGTGGCTGGGGTCAGGGTGGGTGGGGTTTCTCGTCCACTGGAGGTTTTCTTGTCTGGAGTCACTCGGCGGCGGGTCTTGGGGGCTGGGGCTGCGGCGGCGGCCTCGGCGTTGATGCCGCCCAACGTGCAACGGGCGCTGGCCCAGGAAGCGCCGAAACGCGCATCCCTGCGGGACATCGAGCACGTCGTCCTGCTCATGCAGGAGAACCGCTCGTTCGACCACTACTTCGGCACCCTCTCCGGCGTCCGCGGGTTCGACGACCCGGACGCGGTGCGGCTGCCGTCCGGGCGGTCGGTGTTCTACCAGCCCGACGCGCAGAACCCGGCGGGCTACGCGCTGCCGTTCCACCTCGACACGCACGCGACCAACGCCCAGAAGATCCCGTCCACCTCACACGCCTGGCAGGTCCAGCACGACTCGCTCAACGGCGGCAAGATGGACAACTGGCTGCCTGCCCACCGCAAGGCCGACGGCAAGAACGGGCCCTACGTCATGGGCTACCACACCCGCGCCGACCTGCCCTTCCAGTTCGCCCTCGCCGAGGCGTTCACCATCTGCGACAGCTACTTCTGCTCCGTGCTCGGCCCCACCTGGCCCAACCGCATGATGTGGATGACCGGCACCATCGACCCCGACGGCGAACACGGCGGGCCGATCCTCGACAACAAGGCCCCGGCTGGCGGCTACACCTGGAAGACCTACGCCGAACGGCTCACCGAAGCCGGCATCAGCTGGAAGGTCTACGAACAGGACGACACCTACGGCTGCAACATGCTGGAGAACTTCGCGGCCTTCCGCAACGCCGCGCCGGACTCCGAACTCGCCGTCAACGGCCTCACCGACGAAGGCCAGTTCGAGTACGACGCGCGCAACGACAAACTGCCGACCGTCTCCTGGATCATCACCACCAGCACCCAGTCCGAGCACCCCGACTACACACCGGCCGACGGCGCCGCGTTCGTCGCCAGCAAGATCGACGCCATCGCGGCCAACCCGGACGTGTGGGCCAAGACCGTGTTCATCCTCAGCTACGACGAGAACGACGGCCTCTTCGACCACGTCGTCCCGCCCATCCCGCCCGCGGGCACCCCCGGCGAGTTCGTCACCGGCACCTCACCCGGCGGCACCAAGGGCAACGGGCTGTGGATCGGCGGCGGCTTCCGCGTGCCGTGCATCATCGTGTCGCCGTGGACCGCGGGCGGCTGGGTGTGCAGCGAGAACTTCGACCACACCTCCCAGCTGCGGCTCCTCGAACGCGTCACCGGCGTCGCGGAACCCAACATCTCCGCGTGGCGGCGGTCCACCTTCGGCGACCTCACCTCCGCGTTCCGGTTCCACGAGGGCGGGACGAAACCGCCGACGCTGCCGGACACGAGCGGGCCGCTGACGCTGTCCCGGTACGAGGCGGCGAACCTGCCCGCCCCGGCGATGCCGCCGACGGTCAGCGAACCGCCCACCCAGGAGAAGGGCCACCGGCCCCGGCTGCCCCGCCACTGAACTCTGCCACTGAACCCGGGCCTGGGGGCCGCTCCGGCGGCCCTCAGGTCTCCCGGCGGATCATGCGGCCGGCGCCGGCCGCGACGGTCGTCGCCAGTACCCAGCCCATCGCGGTGAACCCGTTCGACACCCACTTGTCCAGGTCGTGCATGTACCAGCGGCCCTTGTTGCCGAAGTCGACGATCGGCACCAGCAGGTCCAGCGTGTACAGCACCGGGTTCCACTCCAGGCCCGTCTCCTGCTGGTCGACCGCGCACCGCGGGCCGCTCACCATGTACCGCACCGGGTCGTTCACACACGAGTCGGTGCCCGTGCCGAAGTAGACGCTGCCCGCGGCCAGCAGCGCGATCAGCCAGGCCAGCGCCCGCACCGGGCGGTAGCCGTAACCGACCATCCACCGCTGCAGCCAGCTCCACAACCGCACACCAGGCCCGAGCACCCGGTAGCCCTGGGCGAGCGCCTCGTAGCGGTACTGCTGCTTCTTGAACAGCACCGTCGACGCGTGCTCCTCGTTGCCGCTGTTGCGCAGCATCGCGGCGAGCTGGTCGTAGGGGCCCGGCCGGTACCCGGCCATCGCGGTGCGCAGCCGCTCGATGCGGTCCCGCACCGCGGCGTCGTCCTTCATGTCGATCGGGCGCTTGAGGACGTCGTAGCGGAAGTCCTCCAGCTCGATGCCGCCCTCGGCCTGCCAGAAGTTGTCGTTGTCCTCCAGCGTCTGGCAGTGCGCGTGCCGCAGCACGATGCTGCCGGTGGCGGGCTCGGCGAAGTTGAGCAGGAACTCGTCCGCCCCCACGTCGCTGGCGTCCAGCGCGATCGCGTGCTTGTTGTACGAGCCCAGCACCGCGCCGGTGAAGTCGATGCGGCGGCCCGCGGTGGCGCCGTCCATGTTGACGCCGCCCTCGGCGTGGAACGGCTGCTCGCCGGCGCTGGTGAGCGTGATGTCGCGGCCCACCTTCACCGTGCGCAGGTCCACCGAGAAGCTGGTCCGGTTGCGCACCGCCGGCTTGGTGACGTCGGTGCCGTAGAGGTACACGCTGCCGCCGACCTCGACGCCCTGCAGCCGCAGCGTGCCCTCGATGGTCGCCTCGTGCAGGTGGAAGTTGCCCGCCACCGTCATCCGGCGGGCGGACAGGACGTCGCGTTCCGCGTGCCGCAGGCGCACCCGCCCGGCGAGCAGGTTCCCGCGGACCGTCACGTCGGCCATCCGCAGCTGGCCGGACGGGATCTCCAGGCCGGTCGCCTCCAGATCGCTGCTGATCTGCGAGCCGTCCAGGTGCAGCGCGCGGTCGTAGTACGGCTCGACCGAACCGCGCGGCACCGTGATGCGCGCGCGGGCCAGGCGCAGGGTGCCGCCGATCTTCGCGTTGATCATGCGCAGCGTGCCGACCGCGGACAGCCCGTCGGACAGCTCGACGTTGCCGTCCACCTGCCACCGGTCGCCGACCAGCGCCGGCCACGGGTCGACGTACGGGTCGCTCGACTTCCACGCCTCGACGACGATCCGGCCCTGCTGCTCGCTCTGCAGCTCGGCGGCGCGCAGCACGATGTCGCCGTTGACGCGCATGCTCGGCAGGTGCAGCACACCGTGCGCGGAGAACGGCTGCCGCGTGCTGGCCGCGCCGTAGTTGTCGACCTCGCACAGCAGGCTGCCGCCGATGTGCGCGCCGTTCCCGTCGAGCGCGAAGCCGTCCGGGTTGCGCAGCTTGGCGCCGGAGAAGTTCACGTTGCCGCCGGTGCGCATGCCGGGGAGCCGGACCTCGCCCTCGGTCTGCATGCGGTAGGCCAGCAAGGCGCCGGCGATGATCAGCCGGTCGGCCTGGATCGCGCGGCCCTGCGGGTAGTCGACCGCCGTGCGGGTGAGGACGACCGACCCTTCGACGACGGCGTCGGTCAGGTTGATCGCGGCGTCCGGCACGCCGCGCTCGCGGGTGTCGCCGCGCTGCACCGCGGTCTCGCCGTCGTCGCTGCCCGGCAGGACCTGCACGACGCAGCGGATGAGGCGGACGTCGTTGCGGCTGCGCAGGTTGCGGGCCTTGAGCCCGGGCAGCCAGCAGCGCCGGAAGACCAGCCCGAGGATCTTGGCCTCGCGCACGTCCGGCGGGTGCTCGAAGCGACAGTTCTCGAAGCGGAACAGGCAGTCCAGGTCCGCCCCGCGCAGGTCGAGCCGGCCGGTGATGTAAGCGTTTTCCACGGCGACGATCGGGGCGTTGCTGGTCTGCTTGCGCCAGCGCAGCAGGCCGCCGCTGCCGGGCTCCAGCAACGGTCTGAGCAGCTCCTCCGCGGCGAGGTGGTAACGCCGGTCCGGCACTCCGCGGAAGGGATCCAGGGCAGGCAACTCCCGCTCCGCCTGACCCGGCTGGCCTACCGGCATCCGTGAATCCCCCTCCTTCACCCGCCTGCCCACAAGGCTCCGACGAACAGGCGACGCCGCGGGTTCCCGGGCCGGTGCGCTAGAAGCCTATCGCCACCTTGATGGCCGCGGCAGCAACTCCGGTGCCGATCGCGGTGGCCGCTCCGAGGGCCCACTTGCCCGCCCGCTGCAGACGGCTCAGGGTCTCCGGGCCGTCGCCGCGCTCGGCCGCCTCCGCGGCCGCACCGATCTCGGCCACGACGGCGTCGTGCTCGCGCGTCGTCGCCTGGCGCTTCAGCTCCAACCGGAGGATCTCCAGTTCACCGGCCAGCCGCGGAAGATCCAGGCGGTCACCTTCGCCCTGCCAGACCTGCTGGAACGTCATGTCCTTCGCGCGCGCGTTCCGGCCCACGGCGCCCGTCTGGCCGGAGACCTCGTACTTGTCGCCCATCACAACCTCCATCGCGGTCTCGCGGGTCGTCGAGTCGTAGTCCCCCTCGAGATCGACGAGGAAGGACGCGTAGCGGTCGACCGCGTCCTGGTCGGTCAACTCCAGGAAGTCCTGCTCGAAGAGCTCGAACTCGGTGGCGAGGACTCCGGGCAGCTCCTCCGTCCCGCGCACCAGCCGAGGCTGGTACTCGTCGGGGATCGCCGGGTGGTGACGGTAGCCGGGATCGGCGGTCAGTTCGATCGTCGGCACGCCCGCGGCCGTCGCGAAGCCGGTCAGGTGATCCCGGGGCTGCCCGCTGGACGCGAAGGTGACCAGCACGGAAGCGGACCGGATCTCGTCGAACGGCCGCCACGGCGGTGCGTCGGTCCGCTGGTCCAGGACGCCCACCTCGTACTCCGCGTACTGCGCTATCCAGCGCGCGGTCGCCTCGACCAACGGTTCCGGAGCGGACTGGACGATGAGGCAGGAACGGCGGCGGCCGAGCGGCACGTAACCGCCGGGTGGCGTCGAGGCCAGGTAGGCCTTGAAGAACCTCAACGCCTGGCGGTGCGCCGGGGCCTGGCGCAGGAACGACCGGTAGGAGAACCGTTGCTGCGGAACGTGCGGCGATACCACGTCGTTCGGCAGGGTGTCCTCGATGAAGACGAGCACCGGGAACCCGGCCCGCATCGCCAGCGCGAGTTCGAACAGGATGTGCGGCGACGTGCCGTCCTCGCGGCGGCTCAGCACGGCGATCATCCCGTCACTGGCGTTGAGATGGCGCTGCAGCTTCGCGCCGTTCACCGAGTCCGATGGCGGATCGAGGCTGGGCACCAGACCTTCGCTGCGCATCAGACGGCCGAAGTAGTCCACGATGCGCGCGTCCCGCTCGCGGTAGCTGTGCGCGAAGTACAACACCGGCATCCGGGCACCCTCCCCGCGACGATCGCCCACCTGGCTCGGACGATCGTCGCGGACGAGGGGGGTCCCGCGCTACTACTCGTCGACGTGGGCCGGGTTCAGCACGCGCGACAGGAACGTCTGCGTGCGCTCGTGCTGCGGGTCCGCGATCACCTGGGACGGCGGCCCCTGCTCGACCACTACGCCACCGTCCATGAACAGCACCACGTCGGCCACCTCACGCGCGAACTGCATCTCGTGGGTGACCACCAGCATCGTCATGCCGTCGCGGGCGAGCTGGCGCATCACGGCGAGCACGTCGCCGACCAGCTCCGGGTCCAGGGCGGACGTCGGCTCGTCGAACAGCATCACGTCCGGGTCCATGGACAACGCGCGCGCGATCGCGACGCGCTGCTGCTGGCCGCCGGAGAGCTGCGTGGGCAGCGAGCGCTCCTTGCCGGTCAGCCCGACCTTGCGCAGGTTCTCCATCGCGATCCGCTCGGCCTCGGCCTTGTCCCGCTTGAGGACCTTGCGCTGCGCGATGGTGAGGTTGTCCAGCACCGACAGGTGGCTGAACAGGTTGAACGACTGGAACACCATGCCGATGCCCCGCCGCGCGCGGTCGATGTCGATGTCCGGGTCGGTGATCTCGAACCCGTTCACCACGACCGAGCCCTCGTTGGGCTCCTCCAGCAGGTTCACGCAGCGCAGCAGCGTCGACTTGCCCGAGCCGGACGGCCCGATGATGCAGACCACCTGCCCGCGCCGCACCTCCAGGTCGATGCCCTTGAGCACCTCCAGCCTGCCGAACGCCTTGTGCAGTCCGGACACCTGGACGATCACGTCGCCGGTCACGCTTCGACCTCCAGTCCGCGCTGGCTCTTGCGCCCGGTGCGCCGCTCCAGGTACCGGGACAGGTAGCCCAGTGGGATCGTGATGATCAGGTAGCACAGCCCGGCGAGCAGGATCGGCGTCAGCGACCCGGTCGCGTTCAGGCCCTCGCGGCCGAACTTCGTCAGCTCGTACTCGTCGCGGGCCAGGCCCAGCAGGTAGATCAGCGACGAGTCCTTGGTGAGCAGGATCAGCTCGTTGGTCAGCGGCGGCAGGATGATGCGGAACGCCTGCGGGATGACGATCGAGATCATCGCCCGCCCCTGGGACATGCCCAGCGACCGCGCCGCCTCCCGCTGACCCGCCGGCACCGCCTGGATGCCGGCCCGGATCGTCTCCGCGATGTAGGCGGAGCCGACCAGGCCGAGCGACAGCATCACGGTCGAGTAGATGTCGAACTTCAACCCGAACGCCAGCGGCGCACCGAAGCCCAGCGTGATGAACACCAGCAGCGCCGGGACCCCGCGGAAGAACTCGATGTAGACGGTCGCGATCCAGCGGTACGGCCCGACCGGCGACAGCTTCATCAGGGCCAGCACCAGACCGACGGCCAGCCCGAACGCGAACCCGAGCGCGGTGTAGACGATGGTGTTGACCAGTGCCGTCGTGATGACACCGGGGAACTGCGCGCGGGCCGCGTCGACGTTGAAGAACGCGCGCTGGATCTCGCCCCAGTCGGCCACGAACGCCGCGACCAGGATGACGATCACCAGCAGCGCGTACTGCGCGCCCCGGAACAGCTGGGCGCGTTTACGGCGAGACATCGCCACGGTGGAACTCCTCGCAGAAGTGGCTTCCGGTTACTTGCTTTCCGGCAGCTTGTTGAACCACTTCTGGTAGATGGCGTCGTAGCGGCCGTCCGCCTTGGCGGCGTTGATGACCTCGTTGACCTTCGCCAGCAGCGCGCCGTTGCCCTTGCGCACGGCGACGCCGTACTGGTCACCGGTCTTGAACTCGGTCGTCACCTCGACGTCCGGGTTGGTCTTGAGGAACTCGTAGTGCACCGAGTTGTCGTTGATGCCTGCGTCGACCTGGCCGGTCTTGACCGCGGTCTGCTCCAGGGCGAGGTCCTCGAACTGGACGATCTCGTAGCCGTACTGGGCCTTGTTCGCCTCTGCGTAGTCCTCACCGGTGGTGCCGAGCTGGACGCCGAGCTTCTTGCCGCGCAGCTTCTCCAGGCTGTCGATGCCGGAGCCCTTCTTGACCAGCAGCGCCTGGTTGGCGTCGAAGTAGCCGACCGAGAAGTCCATCACGGCCTGCCGCTCCGGGGTGATCGTCATCGCCGCGGCGGCGACGTCGCACTGCCCGGTGTTGAGCGACTCGCCGGACTCGATGCCCTCGAACGGGGTGTCGAAGATCTTCTGCTGCACGCCGAGGTTCTGCGCGACCATGTCCACGAGGTCCACGTCGAACCCGACGGTCTTGTCACCCTCGGTGAACTGGAACGGCGCGTACGGCAGGTGCGTGCACGTGGTGAGGAAGCCGGTCTCCTTGAGGCTGATCTCACCGCCGGCCTGGGTGTCGCCGCCGGTGTTGACCTCCTGCGCGCAGGCCGTCGCGGTCGCCGCGATGGCGAGCGTGGCCGACAGAACAAGCGCATTGCGTAACGATCGACGCGACACGGTTTACTCCTAGTAGGTCATACTTATCGAGTGCACGCATCCTGCCACTTGTTGACGGTCACGCACAGCATCGAGTGGTTACGGCCGCATTTCGGGTCTACCCGGTAACCAGTCGGTAACACGGGGGTGACCCTGCGTGGCCCGGAGCACAGGCAGACTGTGGCCGAAACCGCGGTGCCAACGTCGTCACGGTGGCGGCCGCTGCTGTTCATCAAGCGAGTGGCGGGCCGACGGCTCGCACCGTGGCCTGCTGCGCGACGGACCCACTTACCGCTTCACCGCGGCGCCCGCCGGCAGCGTGTTCGTCCTCGGGGACTGGGGGGCTGTCGGGTGGGCGGCTCCCGGCGCCGGACCAGCAGTCGTCCCTGCTGGTGGTCGGCGCCGGGGTCGCGATCAGCCGCGGGCGTGGGCGTCCAGCATGTGCGCCACCGCCTCGGTGAGCCGCTTCGCCTGGGCCAGGTGCAGCCACTCGTCGGGGACGTGGGCGTTCGAGTCGGGGCCCAGCGCGCCCGTGACCAGGAACTGCGCCTCCGGGTACTTCTCGCCCAGCAGGCCCATGAACGGGATCGACCCGCCGAGCCCGACGCTGCGCCACGGCGCCCCGAAGACCTCGTCGCTGACCCGCTCCAGCGCCGAAGCCAGCCACGGCGACGGGTCGGGCGCGTTCCAGCCGTTCGCGGACTCCAAACCGGACAGTTCGACCACCGCGCCGTAGGGCACGTCCGTGGTCAGCGCCTTCTCCACCGCGTTCAGCGCCGCCGCCGCGTCGGCCGTCGGCGGGAGGCGGAAGCTCAGCGCCAGCGTCGTGTGGTCGCGCAGGACGTTGCCCGCGTTCGCCGGCTCCGGGAAGCCCTCGGCGCCGATCACCGACAGCGTGGGCCGCCACGACTGGTTCAGCAGCAGCTCCAGCTCGTCGTCCGACACCGGGCGCATCCCGGGCATCAGCGGGAACGAACCACTGATCGCGCCGGGGGCCACCGCGACCGTCGCGGCCGCCTCCTCACGCCGGTTCGCCGGGATGTCGACGTTCAGCTCCGCCAGCTTGATCTCGCCCGTCTCGGCGTCCTCGATGCGGTCCAGCAGCTGCCGCAGCACCCGGAACGAGCTCGGCACCACGCCGCTGGCGAGCCCGGAGTGCGCCGCCGCCTGGAGCACCCGCACCGTGACATGCACCTGCGTCATCCCGCGCAGGCTCGTCGTCAGCCACAGCCGCTCGTAGTCGTTGCCGCCGGAGTCCAGGCACACCACGAAACTCACGCGGCCCAGCCGCTCGGACAGGTGCTCCAGGTACCGCGGCAGGTCGGGGCTGCCCGACTCCTCGCCGGTTTCCAGCAGGATCACCGATCGCGCGTGGGCGCCGCCTGCCGCGTGCACGGCTTCCAGCGCGGCCGTCGCCGCGTAGCCGGCGTACCCGTCGTCCGCCGAGCCGCGGCCGTACAGCCTGCCGTCGCGGACCACCGGGGTCCACGGGCCGAGCCCCTCCGCCCAGCCGCCGACCGGGGGCTGCTTGTCGAGGTGGCCGTAGAGCAGCACGGTGCCGCGGTCCTCCGCGCCGGACGTCGCCGGGACGTCGACGAGCAGCACCGGGCTGCATCCGTCGAGCCGCACCACGTCGAGCGTCGCGCCGGGCAGACCGCGCCCGGCGATCCAGTTCTGCACGTGCCGCACCGCGGCGTCGAGGTGCCCGTTGGCGGCCCAGTCGGGGTCGAAGGCCTGCGACAGGGCGGGGATCTCCACCAGGCCGGACAGGCTCGTCAGCACCTCGCCGTCCCAGAGGCGCTGCACGGTTTCACGCACGGTCGTCTGCTCCACCCGGGCCATTCTGCCAGCCATCGCCAGGTCACAGTTCGGCTCCGCATTGGCCTCCACCCGTGACCGCTAGCCACCTTCCGTATTCAATGTGATCTCAATCACCCACATTGGGGACAAAACGCCCGGTTCGACGAGGAACGGAGGGCACGCCTTGTCACCACCCGTGCTGGCGGTGAACAACCTCGAAGTGGTGTACGACGACGTGGTGCTGGTCCTCCGGGGCCTCAGCCTGGAGGTCCCCGACGGCGCGATCGTCACGCTGCTGGGCGCGAACGGAGCGGGCAAGACGACCCTGCTGCGGGCGATCACCGGCCTGCTCGTGCCGCACCGCGGCAAGATCACCAAGGGCACGGTCCGCTTCCGCGACGAGGACATCACCGGCGCCGACCCAGCCGTCGTGGTGCGCAAGGGCATCGCGCAGGTGATGGAGGGCAGGCGGATCTTCGCCGAGATCACCGTCGACGAGAACCTGCGCACCGGCGCCTACACCCGCCGCGCCCGCACCGAGGTCCGCGAGTCCTACGCCCGGGTGATGGACCTGTTCCCGGTACTGAAAGAGCGCCGCCGCTCGATCGCCGGGTACCTCTCCGGCGGCGAGCAGCAGATGCTCGCGATCGGCCGCGCGCTCATGGCGTCGCCGAAGCTCCTGCTGCTCGACGAGCCCTCGCTCGGTCTCGCGCCCAAGCTGGTCGAGCAGGTGCGGGACATCATCGTCGAGATCAACGGCCAGGGCACCAGCGTCCTGCTGGTCGAGCAGAACGCCGTGATGGCGCTGTCGATCGCCGGGTCCGGCTACGTCGTCGAAACCGGGAAGGTCGTCAAGGACGGCCCCGCCGCCGAACTCCTCGCCGACGAGGACATCCGCGAGTTCTACCTCGGCGCCGCCCAGCACGAGGAGCGGCGCAGCTTCGCCGAAGTCAAGAGCTACCGGAGGAAGAAGCGATGGAGCGCGTGACCACCAGCGACCCCGCACCCGCCCGGGAGGACGAAGCCGACACCGATCGACCGATCCTCGAAGTCCGCGACCTGACACTGCGGTTCGGCGGGGTCACGGCGCTGGACGGCGTCAGCTTCGAGGTCGGCCGCGGCGAGCTGTTCGCCGTGATCGGCCCGAACGGCGCGGGCAAGACGTCGATCTTCAACTGCCTCAACGGGGTCTACCGACCGCAGGAGGGCAGCATCACGCTCGACGGCCAACGGCTGGTCGGCCGCGCGCCGGCCGCGATCGCCGCGATGGGCGTCGCGCGCACGTTCCAGAACCTCGGCCTGTTCGAGCACCTCACGCTCATCGAGAACCTGATGCTCGGCCGCCACCACCTGATGCGCACCGGGTTCGGCACCGGGATGCTCTGGTGGGGCCGCGCGAAGCGGGAGGAGGTCCGGCACCGCGCGGCCGTCGAGGAGATCGTCGAACTGCTCGAACTCGAGCCGTACCGCCGGATGCCCGCCGGGATGCTCCCCTACGGCGTCGCGAAACGCGCCGAGCTGGGCCGCGCGCTGGCGATGGAACCGTCGCTGCTGCTGCTCGACGAGCCGGTCGCCGGCATGAACCTGGAGGAGACCGAGGACACCGCGCGCTACCTGGTCGAGGTCCGGCGGGAGCTGGGCCTGGCGATGATCCTCGTCGAGCACGACATGCGCCTGGTCATGGACCTCGCCGACCGGGTGCTCGCGCTGGACTTCGGCGTCGCGATCGCCACCGGCAAGCCGTCGGAGATCCAGAACCACCCCGCTGTCATCGAGGCCTACCTGGGCGGTGCGCGATGAGCACGGCACTGGCCGCTCCCCCGGACGTGCGGACGCTGCCCGCGCGCCTGCTGGAACACGCCCGCACGCTGGACGACAAGACCGCGATGCGGGAGAAGCACCGCGGCCGCTGGCGCGAGTGGACCTGGTCCGCCTACGCCGAGCGGGTCGCCAACGTCGCCGCCGGCCTGCGCGAACTCGGCGTCGAGCCGGGCGACCGGGTGGCGATCCACGCCGAGAACCGGCCGGAGTGGGTGGTCGCCGACCTGGCCGTGCAGGGCATCGGCGCGATCAGCATGGGCGTCTACCCGACATCCCCGGAGACCGAGGTCGAGTACCTGCTGTCGCACTCCGGCGCGAAGGTGCTGATCGCCGAGGACGAGGAGCAGCTGGACAAGGCGCTCGCGGTGCGCGGCAGACTGCCCGACCTGCGGCGCCTGGTGGTGATGGACCCGCGCGGGGTGCGCGTGGAGGCGCTGCCCGACCTGATGACGTTCGAGCAGCTGGAACGCCCGCGGGACAACGCGTTGCGCGACTACCAGGAGTCGGTGTCCCGGCTCGACCCGGACGCCACCGCCATCCTCGTCTACACCTCCGGCACCACCGGACCGCCCAAGGGCGCGATGATCTCGCACGCCAACCTCGTCGCGGCCGGGCGCACCTTCATCGACGCGCTCGGCGGCGGCCCGGACGACGAGGTGCTGCCCTACCTGCCGCTGTGCCACATCGCCGAGCGGCTGACCTCGGTGATCGACTCGGTGTGGGCCGGTTCGGTGGTCAACTTCGGCGAGGGCGGCCCGTCCTTCCTCAACGACCTGCGCGACGTGCAGCCGACGGTGTTCCTCGGCGTGCCGCGAGTGTGGGAGAAGATGCTGGCGGGCACCGAAATCCGGATGGCCGACGCCTCGCGGCTCAAGCGCGGTCTCTACCGGTTCTGGCTCAAGCAGGGCCGCCGGATCGCGCCCCGCCGCATGACCGGGCGGCTGTCCGCGGGCGACCGGTTCCGGCTGTGGCTCGCGGAGTTCCTCGTTTTCCGCGCCCTGCGGGAGAAACTCGGACTGGTCCGGGTCCGCACCGCGTTGTCCGGCGCCGCGCCGATCGCGCCGCAGGTGCTGGAATACCTGTGGGCCATCGGGGTTCCGGTGCGCGAGGGCTACGGCCAGACCGAGAACACCGCACTGGCCACGCTCACCCCGGACGGCGACGTGCGGCTCGGCGCGGTCGGCAGACCGCTGCCCGGCGTGGAGGTCCGCATCGCCGAGGACGGCGAGATCCTCACCCGCTCGGCCGGGGTGTTCCAGGGCTACTTCCGCAACCCGGAGGCCACCGCGGCGGCGGTGGACGCGGACGGCTGGCTGCACACCGGCGACGTCGGCGAGATCGACGCCGACGGGTTCCTGCGAATCACCGACCGCAAGAAGGACATCATCATCACCGCGGGCGGCAAGAACATCTCGCCGTCGGAGATCGAGAACCGGCTGAAGGTCTCGCCGTTCGTGCGCGAGGCGATCGTGATCGGGGACCGCCGCAAGTACCTCACCGCGTTGATCGGGATCGAGGCGGAGACGGTCGGCAACTGGGCGACCCGCCGCGGCCTCGCGTACACGACCTACGCCGACCTGTCGGCCAAACCCGAGGTGGTGGCGCTGATCCAGCAGGTGGTCGACGAGACCAACCGGGAGTTCTCGCAGGTCGAGCAGATCAAGCGGTTCTCGTTGATCGGCAAGGAACTCGACCACGAGGCCGGCGAGCTGACCGCGACGCAGAAGGTCAAGCGACGGGCCATCGAGCTGCGGTTCGAGCACGAGATCGAGGCGATGTACCGGTGACGACGTTCCTGCAGAACTGCTTCGCCGGACTCGCCCTCGGGTCCACCTACGCCCTGGTGGCGCTGGGTTTCGTGGTCATCTACAAGTCGACCGGCGTGATCAACTTCGCGCAGGGCGGGCTGCTCGCGCTCGGCGCCTACCTCGGCTTCACCTTCGCCAACAACCTGGCGATCGCCTTCGGCGTGGCGATCCTGCTGGCGTGCGCGTCGGCGGCCCTGGTGGGCGCCGGGTTCGAGCGGATCGTGCTGCGGCGCATGGTCGGGCAGCCCCCGTTCGCGGTCATCATGATCACCATCGGCCTGCTGTTCGTGCTGGAGCCGCTGATCACGGCGATCTGGGGCTTCGACAACCTGCAGGTCGAGAACCCGTGGAACATCCAGACCGTCGAAGCGGGCGGGATCGTCTTCGGCGTGCGGGACCTGTGGACGATCGGGCTGACCGCGGCGGTCGTCGTCGGGTTCTTCCTGTTCTTCCGCTTCACCTCGCTCGGCCTGGCGATGCGGGCCACCGCGTTCGACCCGGAAGCGGCGCTGGCGCAGGGGATCAGCGCACGCCGGGTGTACGCGGTCTCGTGGGCCATCGCGTCGGCGCTGGCCGCGCTCGCCGGGATCACCATGGCGGCCGGGCCGGGCGGGCTGTCCCCGTCGATCGGGTTCATCGCGCTCGCGGCGTTCCCGGCGATGATCCTCGGCGGCCTCGACTCGCCCGCGGGCGCGGTGCTCGGCGGCATCGTGATCGGGCTCGCCGAGGCGCTCACCCGCGGCTACCAGGACCAGCTGTTCTCCTGGGCGGGCGACAACGTGTCGATCATCGTGCCCTACCTGCTGATGATCGTGATCCTGCTGATCCGGCCGTACGGCCTGCTGGGAACCAAGGACGTACGGAGGATCTGATGCCCAAGCCGCACCGCAACCTCGTCCGGGACTACGCCCAGGACCTGCGCCTGTTCGGCTCGCCGATGTCGAAGTTCGGGCTGGCGCTGATGATCGCGGCGTTCCTGGTGCTGCCGACGGTGCTGCAGGACGACTTCTGGCTGTCCGTGCTGATCTACGCCGGCATCACCGCGGTCGGCGCGATCGGCCTCAACCTGCTCACCGGCTACTGCGGGCAGATCTCGCTCGGGCACGCGTTCTTCATCGGCGCGGGCGCGTACGTGACGGCCAAGGTCGGCGGCGACTTCGGCCTGCCGTTCCCGCTGTGGCTGCTCGCGGCCGCCGGGATCGGCGCGTTGCTGGGCGGGCTGATCGGGCCGTTCACGCTGCGGCTGCGCGGCCACTACCTGGCGATCGTCACGCTCGGGCTGGTGTTCGTCGGCGAGCACCTGTGGCGCAACCTCGACGACTTCACCGGCGGCAACTCCGGCACCTCGGTCAACGCCGACGTCGCGATCGGGCCGGTGAACTTCGCCGACCTGTCGATCTTCGGCGAGAGCTACTCGCGCAACCAGGGCTGGTTCTGGCTGGTCTGGGCGCTGGTCGGGCTGGTCGCGCTGCTGGTGAAGAACCTGGCCCGCACCCGCCCCGGCCGCGCGCTGCAGGCGGTGCGGGACCGCGACCAGGCCGCCGAGGTGATCGGCGTGCGGGCGGGCCGGTACAAGATCGGCGCGTTCATGATCTCCAGCGCGATCGCGTCCGTCGCGGGCGCGCTGTTCGGGTCCTACCAGCAGTTCGTCAGCCCCGACGAGTGGAACCTGCTGCTGTCCATCCAGTACATCGCGGTGATCATCGTCGGCGGTCTCGGCACGATCTTCGGATCGGTGCTCGGGGCGCTGTTCGTCGGCGCGCTGCCCGCGTTGATCGACCGCTACAGCGACGTCATTCCCGGCGTCCAGACGAGCGTGGGCGATTCGGGGTTCATCAGTGTGTTCGCCCTCAACCAGGCCATCTTCGGGTTGCTGATCGTGCTGTTCCTGGTGCTCGAACCACGCGGGCTCGCGGGCATCTGGCTGCGCGTCAAGACCTACTTCAAGGCCTGGCCGTTTTCCTACTAGAGAGGCTGTCGAAGTGGCTTGCGTGGCGGTGCGGGTGGCGGAACCTGAGGCGGCCCCTGGCTGTGGGATCGCCTCCTCATGACCGCCAGGTCACCACGTCGGCGCTGTCCTCGCCAGGAACCACCTCAGAACCCGCGGCGGTGCCGGCGGGCGGCCCACCGCAAGCGGCTCCGCCGCTTATCAAACAGAACCCAGTCGAGGAGGCGTCCATGAAGATAACGCGGATCGCGGCGGCACTGGCCGCGGCGACGCTCGTGCTCGCCGCGTGCGGCGGCGCGGGCGACGACGAAGGCGGTGGCGGCGGGCAGGCCGGCAACCCCGGCGCCACCACCGGCTTCGACGGCACCACGATCAAGCTCGGCGTGCTGTCCCCGCTGTCCGGGCCGGTCGCGGTCATCGGGCAGCCGCTGACCTCGGGCAACAAGGTCTGGTTCGACGCGCTCAACGCCCGCGGCGGCATCGCGGGCAAGTACAAGGTCGAGCTGGTCCAGGAGGACACCCAGTACCGGCCGGAAGTGGCGGTGCAGCAGTACAACAAGGTCAAGGGCGACGTCGTCGCGTTCACCCAGCTGCTGGGCACGCCGTCGACGCTGGCCGTGCTGCCGCAGCTGCGCGCGGACAAGATGCTCGCCGCGCCCGCTTCGCTGGACGCGCTGTGGGTGCGCGAGGAGAACCTGCTGCCGGTCGGCGGCCCGTACCAGGTGCAGTCGATCAACGCCATGGACCACTACCTCACCGAGGGCGGCGGCACCAAGGACTCCAGGATCTGCACGATGGTCCAGGACGACGTCTACGGCGAGGCGGGCCAGGCCGGGATCGACTTCGCGGCGAAGAGCTACGGCTTCACCGTGGCGAACACGCAGCGCTTCAAGTCGGGCACGGAGAACTACGCCGGGCAGATCGGCGCGCTCGCCGGCGCCGGCTGCCAGATGGTGTTCCTGACCGCGACCCCGACGGACGCGGCCAAGATCTGGGGCACCGCGGCGCAGGCCCGGTTCGCGCCGAAGTGGTACGGGCAGTCGCCGAGCTACACGTCGGCGTTCGCCAAGTCCGCGATAGCGCCGTACCTGCAGCAGTACGTCACGATCGTCGCCGAGGGCACCGAGTGGGGCGACAACTCCGTGCCCGGCATGGCCGACATGGTCAACCGGAAGAACCAGTTCGCGCCGCAGCAGGAGCCGGACTACTACTTCGCGTTCGGCTACAACCAGGCCCGCGCGATGACCGCCGTGCTGGAAAAGGCCGTCGAGCTGGGCGACCTGTCCCGCGACGGCATCCTCAAGGCGTCCAGCGAGCTGGGCACGGTGTCCTTCGACGGCCTGACCGGCGACTACAAGTACGGCCCGGCCGACACCCGCAACCCGCCGCGGTCGAGCACGCTGTTCAAGGTCGACCCGTCGAAGCCGTTCGGGCTCGCCACCCTCAAGTACAACTTCAGTTCACAGGCGGCACAGCAGTACCAGTTCACCAAGGCCAACCTGTAACCGGGTGGCGTGACGCAGGTCACCAGCACCACCGAGACGGGCCACCTCCCGAGCGCTCTCCGCGACGGAGGTGGCCCGTCCGTCACTTCCGGGCAGGTGAGCGCGCGCCTCCAGGGCCGACTATCGGTGGGTCGTCGGTCGGGCTTCCGAGCGTTTGCCCAGCTCAGGGCGGACTTCCACAGCAACAAATCAGGCGCGGACCTGCACTCGCGGGGCTGGTTCGTGTCAGGATGTTCCCCGTAAGCCGTCACGGCCGACGGCTGCCGAGCGCTTCGGATCCGAAACGTCGGTGGCCGCCGGTCAGCCATCAGCGGCCGCCACAAGCGGCCTCGTGGCAGGACACCGAGGAGAACGCGCATGCCGTCCCCCGAACAGTGGACGCACCCGGAGCCCGGCGAAGGACCGGCCGCACAGGCCGCACAACCATCGCGGGAGCAGGTGATCGCCGGTTTGCGAAACACGGACGCTGGTGGCGCTGAGGTGACTCAGCTGCTCACCCCCGAAGGCGAGCGGATCGCTTCGCCGCAGTTCGACCGCTACATCTCCGACGTCGACCCGGAAGCGCTGCGCGGGCTCTACCGCGACATGGTGCTGGTCCGCCGGGCCGACCGGGAAGCCAACGCCATGCAGCGCCAGGGCCAGCTCGGCATCTGGGTCCCGCTGCTCGGCCAGGAAGCCGCGCAGGTCGGCTCCGGCCGCGCGCTCAAGCCGCAGGACATGGCCTTCCCCAGCTACCGGGAACACGGCGTGGCCTACACCCGCGGCGTCGACTTCAAGGAACTGCTGGGCATCTTCCGGTGCACCGACCACGGTGGCTGGGACTTCCAGGCCCACGGCTTCCACCCGTACACCATCGTGATCGGCAACCAGGTCCTCAACGCCGCCGGATACGCGATGGGCCAGAAGTTCGAGGGCAAGGTCGGCGACGACGACGGCGAGGCGACCATCGTCTACTTCGGCGACGGCGCCACCTCGCAGGGCGACGTGCACGAGGGCTTCGTGTGGGCCGCGGTGTATGACGCGCCGCTGGTGTTCTTCTGCCAGAACAACCAGTGGGCGATCTCCGAGCCGACCGAGCGCCAGTCGCGCCTGCCGCTGTACCAGCGCGCCCGCGGGTACGGGTTCCCCGGCATCCGCGTCGACGGCAACGACGTGCTGGCCTGCCTCGCGGTGACCCGGTGGGCGCTCGAAGAGTGCCGCCACGGCAACGGCCCGGTGCTGATCGAGGCGTTCACCTACCGGATGGACGCGCACACCACCACCGACGACCCGACCCGCTACCGGCTCTCCGACGAGCTCGAGGTGTGGAAGCACAAGGACCCCATCGAGCGCGTGCGCGTGCACCTGGCGCGCAGCGGGTTCGCCGACCAGGCGTGGTTCGAGCAGATCCAGGCCGAGGCCGACGCGTTCGCCGCGGACCTGCGCGAGTTCTGCTTCAACATGCCCGAACCGCCGCCGGAACGCGTGTTCGCCAACGTGTACGCCGAACCGTCGCCCGTGCTCGACGCGCAGCGCGACGAGTACCTCTCCTACCTCGCCGGTTTCGTGGAAGCGGGTGAGCGCTGATGGCCGCCCCCGTCAAGTCCCCTGTGGACGGTGCCGTGCCCGCGGTGCAGAAGCTGACCATCGGCAAGGCCCTGAACCTGGGCCTGCGCGCCGCGATGGAGGCCGACGACAAGGTCATCGTCCTCGGTGAGGACGTCGGCAAGCTCGGCGGCGTCTTCCGCATCACCGACGGGCTGCAGAAGGACTTCGGCGAGCAGCGCGTACTGGACACGCCGCTGGCCGAGTCCGGCATCATCGGCACCGCGGTCGGCCTCGCCGTGCGCGGGTTCCGGCCGGTGTGTGAGATCCAGTTCGAGGGCTTCATCTTCCCCGGCTTCGACCAGATCTCTTCGCAGCTGGCGAAGCTGCACTACCGCACGCAGGGCAAGGTCAAGGTCCCGGTGGTCGTGCGGGTGCCCTTCGGCGGCGGGATCGGCGCGGTCGAGCACCACTCCGAGTCGCCGGAGTCGCTGTTCGCGCACATTCCCGGGCTGAAGGTCGTGTCGTGCTCCAACCCGGCCGACGCGTACTGGATGATCCAGCAGGCCATCGACTGCGACGACCCGGTGCTGTTCTTCGAGCCGAAGCGGCTCTACCACAACGGGCAGCTCAAGTCCGAAGTGGACACCAACACGCCGCCGGGGCCGCTGTTCGCCTCGCGGGTGGTGCGCCAGGGCACCGACTGCACGCTGGTCGCCTACGGGCCGTCGGTCAAGGTGTGCCTGGATGCTGCCGAGGCCGCGGCGGAAGAGGGCCGGTCGCTGGAGGTCATCGACCTGCGCACGATCTCGCCGCTCGACCTCGCGCCGGTGTTCGAGTCGGTGCGCCGCACCGGGCGTCTGGTCGCGGTCAGCGAGGCGTCGTCGGAATCGTCGATCACCTCGGAGATCGCCGCGCGCGTGCAGCAGGAGTGCTTCTACTCGCTGGAGGCGCCGGTGCTGCGGGCCACCGGGTTCGACACCCCGTACCCGCCGTCCAAGCTCGAGGAGCACTTCCTCCCCGACCTGGACCGGGTGCTGCACACCGTCGACCGCGCGATGGGCTGGTGAGGCGGGGTGCCCGAGTACAAGCAGTTCCTGCTCGCCGACACCGCCGAAGGCCTGACCGAAGCCGAGATCCTGAACGTCCGGGTGCAGCCCGGCGACGAGGTGACGGTCAACCAGATCGTCGTCGAGGTGGAGACCGCGAAGGCCGCCGTCGAGCTGCCCATCCCGTGGGCCGGTGTGATCACCGAGGTCCTGGCCGAGCCCGGCGCGACCGTCGAGGTCGGGGCGCCGCTGCTGACCGTCGACGTCGACCCGGCCGGGTCGTCCACGGCTCCGGCACAGGCGGTGAACGGCTCGTCCGCGCCGGCGCCTGCCGCGGCCGAGGAGGAGATGAAGCCGCTGGTCGGCTACGGCTCGAAGACGACCGAGGCGCGGCGCCGGCCGCGCCGGGCCGCTCCGTCCGCCGCGCCGCCTGCCGCACCGCCTGCCGCTCCGGCTGCTCCAGCGCCGGCTCCCGCGGCGGCGCGGGGTGGCTACGTGCCGCTGGCGAAGCCGCCGGTGCGCAAGCTCGCCAAGGACCTCGGTGTCGACCTGTCGACCCTGACCGGGTCGGCGGACGGCGGGATCATCACGCGCGAGGACGTCGAGCGGGCGGCCCGTCCGGCTGCTCCCGCCGCGCCTCAGACGGTGACCGGCTCGCGTGAGCGGCGGGTGCCGGTCAAGGGCGTCCGGAAGGCGACCGCGCAGGCGATGGTGTCCAGCGCGTTCACCGCGCCGCACGTCACCGAGTTCCTGACCATCGACGTCACGCCGATGATGGAACTGCGCGAGCGGCTGAAGAAGCACCCGGACTTCGCCGGGGTGAAGCTGACCCCGCTGGCCTTCGCGGCCAAGGCCGTGTGCATGGCCGTGAAGCGGACGCCGGACGTCAACGCCACCTGGGACGAGGCGGCCGGCGAGATCGTCTACAAGGACTACGTGCACCTGGGCATCGCCGCGGCGACGCCCCGCGGGCTCGTGGTGCCGAAGATCCGGGACGCGGACGCGATGTCGCTGCCCGAGCTGGCGCGGGCGGTGGACCAGCTGACCACGACCGCGCGCGAGGGCAAGACCCCGCCCGCGGACATGGTCAACGGGACGATCACCATCACCAACGTCGGGGTGTTCGGGGTCGACACCGGCACGCCGATCATCAACCCGGGCGAGGCCGCGATCCTGGCCTTCGGCGCGATCAAGGACGCGCCGTGGGTGGTGGACGGGCAGCTCGCCGTGCGGAAGGTGCTGCAGCTGTCGCTGAGCTTCGACCAC
This sequence comes from Amycolatopsis sp. NPDC006125, assembly GCF_040614195.1. NCBI lineage: Bacteria > Bacillati > Actinomycetota > Actinomycetes > Pseudonocardiales > Pseudonocardiaceae > Amycolatopsis > Amycolatopsis sp. NPDC006125. The sequence continues at coordinate 21,476 of NZ_JBEXTZ010000013.1, read as the reverse complement.
CGGCTGGTCGACGGGCAGCAGGGCTCGCAGTTCCTCGCCGACGTCGGCGCGCTGCTGGCCGATCCGGCCATGGCGATCACGTACTGACGGTTCGGGGCCGCGTTCCGGCGCGGCCCCGTTCCGTTACCCGCTTGACGGAGTGAGCGCTCACTCCGCACACTGGTGCCATGACCGCTCCTCCCCGCCGGCGCGCGCCCGGCATGAGCGCCGAAGACCGGCGCCGGATGATCGTGCAGGCCGTGCTGCCGCTGGTCGTCGAGCACGGCGCCGCCGTGACGACCGCCCAGATCGCGCGCGCCGCCGGGATCGGCGAGGGCACGATCTTCCGCGCCTTCAAGGACAAGGACGAACTGCTCGACGCGTGCGTCGCCGAGGCGCTCAAACCGGACAGCGCGCTGGCGGTGATCGCCGAAATCCCGCTCGACCAGCCGCTGGCGGACCGCCTCACCGAAGCCGCGGAGGCGTTGTCGGCCCACCTGGAGCGGATGGGCGCGCTGATGGGCGCGTTGCACTCCTCCGGCAGGCTCAAGCGCGGCGAGTTCAAGCAGGGCAGGCGGGGCGAGTCGTTCCGCGCGATGCGCGAGTCGCTCGCCGATCTGTTCACCGACGAGGACGCGTTGCGGCTGCCCGCGGACAAGCTGGCGGCGATCTTCCTGTCGCTGCTGCTCGCCCGCCGCCGCGACGACCAGGGCGGGCTCGCCACGGCGGAGCTGATCGACGTGTTCCTGCACGGGGCGGTGGCGGCGTGATGCACGGTGGGGGCCCGTCGATCAGCTTGCGGCGGCAGATGCGGCGGCGCAGCAGTTCGGTCGCGGAGAGCGGCCTGACCGGCCCGGTCGACATCCCGGACCCGGCGCGGGCGGACGAGCCGAAGGACCTGCGGTCCCGGCTGGCCCGGCTGCGGCAGGCGACGAGCGGGACGGTGCGCGGGTTGCCGCGGGTGTTCCGGCTGGCGTGGCAGGCGAGCCCGCTCACCACCGTCCTGATCGCACTGTCCACTGTGGTGAGCGGCTTGATGCCGACGCTGACCGCGTACGTGGCGAAGCTGCTGCTGGACGCGGTGGTCGCGGCGGTGCAGGGGCACGGGACGACCACGCGGATCGTCGAGCTGGCCGCGCTGGAGTTCGGCGTGTTCACGATGACCGCGATCAGCACGGCGCTGACGAACGCGGCGCAGCAGCTGCTGCAGGAGCGGATGACGCTGACCATCCGGCACCGCGTGATGGACCACGCGAGCAGGCTGGACCTGCAGTTCTTCGAGGATTCGGAGTCCTACGACCAGCTGCGGCAGGCGTCGCAGGAGGCGCCGCAGCGGCCGGTGTCGATGCTGACCTCGGCGCTGGGGCTGGGGCGCACCGCGATCACGTTCGGCAGCATGGTGGTGCTGCTGGTGTCGGTGAGCCCGCTGCTGGCGGTCGTCGCGCTGCTCGCGCCGGTGCCCGCGTTCATCTCGCAGTCGAAGTACGGGTCGCGGGCGTTCGTGCTGTCGCTGTGGATGTCGCCGATCCGGCGGCGGATGGACTACCTGAACTCGCTGGTCACGACCGATACCTACGCCAAGGAGACCAAGCTGTTCGGGCTCGGGCCGTACCTGGTGGACCGGTTCCGGCGGCTCGGGCAGAACTACTACGCGCGTGAGCGGAAGCTGACGACGCGGCGCAACTTCGTGGGGACGGCGTGGAGCCTGTTGTCCACATTGGCCGGTTCCGGGATCGCGCTGTACATCGCGCTGGAGGCGGTGGCCGGGCGGCTGACGATCGGGGACCTGGCGTTGTACACGGCGGCCGCGGCGGCGGTGCAGACGTCGGTGCAGGGGTTGTTCAGCGGGTTCTCCGGGATGTACGAGAACAACCTGTACCTGGACACGCTGTACGACTTCCTGGGGACCACGCCGCGGATCACGGCGCCCACGGTGGCGAAGCCGCTGCCCGAGCCGGTGCGGGGGCACATCGAGTTCGAGAACGTGTCGTTCAGCTACCCGGGCGCCGGGGAGAAGGCGCTGGACGGCGTGTCGTTCGAGATCCGGCCCGGGGAGACGGTGGCGGTCGTCGGGCGGAACGGGGCGGGCAAGTCGACGCTGATCAAGCTGTTGTGCCGGCTGTACGACCCGACCGGGGGCCGGATCCTGCTGGACGGGGTGGACCTGCGGGAGTTCGACCCGGACGAGCTGCGGTCCCGGATTTCGGCGATGTTCCAGGACTACGTGACGTACCAGGGCACGGCGGCGGAGAACATCGGGCTCGGGCAGCTCGGCGCCCTGGACGACCGGCCGCGGATCGAGGACGCGGCGGAGCGGGCCGGGGTCGCTTCGCGGATTTCCCGGCTGCCGCGGGGTTTCGACAGCCCGCTGGGCCGGTGGTTCGACCAGGGGGTGTCGCTGTCCGGCGGGGAGTGGCAGAAGATCGCGCTGGCGAGGGCCTTCATGCGGGACGCGCCGGTGCTGATCCTGGACGAGCCGACGTCGGCGCTGGACGCCGCGGCGGAGCACGACCTGTTCGCGAGGCTGCGCGCGCTGTCCGAGGGCCGGACGACGCTGTACATCTCGCACCGGTTCTCGACGGTGCGGCAGGCGGAGAAGATCCTGCTGCTCGACCGGGGCCGCCTGGCGGAGGAAGGAACGCACGAGGAGCTGATGTCCCAGGGCGGCGACTACGCGTCACTGTTCACCCTGCAAGCGGCGGCGTACCTGGAGGAGGCTGCGTAGTCGCTGGCAGCTGGGCAGCCCGGGCGATATCGTGCTGGCCGAGCGAGGGAGGGCTCATGAGCGACAACTCCGGCGACGTGGCCACCCAGGTGGCCAACGTCTTCGGCGGCGAGCAACAACTGAACACGATGAACACCGACGCGAAGCGCATGCTGGCGGACGCGCAAGCCGGCCGGTGGGCGGTGGACGAGGAGACGGGCACACACCTGCGCCGCGCCATCGAGCAGATGAAGGAACGCCTGGACGGTATCCGGCCGAGGATCTACCTGCTCCAGCAAGCGCCCAAATTCGGCAACGACGACTACGCCAAAAAGGCATCCGCCCACTTCCTGACCGCAATGGATTCGGACGACCAGTCGCTCGTCCAGGTTTTCACGGCTGCCGTCGACTTGCTGACCACCCTCCAGCAGGCGGTCGAAATCGCGATCAGCAAGTACCAGGTTGCCGACGACGCGGTGAGCGAGACTCTCAGCACCTTCAAGGACCAGGAACCCCGGTGAGCACAAAGTTCCGCACCATCAACGCTGTGGCCGGCTTCGTGTGCTTCGCGGCCGCGGCGGCAGGATGCACCAGCACCGTGGCCGGCACAGCGTCACCCGCGCCCACGACCGCACCGACAGCGAGCGCGGACGTGTTCAACGGGCTGAACGCTTGCCGGCTCCTGGATCAGCTCAACGCAGGCCAGGGGTTCAACCCGGGGGAAAACAAGAGCGCGCGGAACCAGTGCGTCGCGGTGAAGCCGGGTTGGGGATCGTTCGCGTTGGCCCTGGATCCCGAACAGGGACTCAGTGAATTCGCGACGGCCAACACCGGTGTGGTGAATTCCTCGATCAACGGCCGAAGGGCGATGCAGGCGCAGACCACAACCGGCGGTTGCGCTATCGCACTCGAGGTGACCGAGCACGCACGGGTGTTGGTCATAGCCACGCTGTCCGATACCGCCGACGGCATTCGAGCGTGCCCGGACGCACGGACGTTCGCCGAGAAGGTGGAGCCGCTGCTGCCGGAGGGGTAAGCAGGGCGGATCGGACACATCCGCACCCATCGAACCGGTGATCGCGCTATCTTCTCGGTGACGTCCACCGTGCGCAAGTTGACCGAGGAGCCCCGGGATGAGTTGGCAGGACGAGCTGCGCCGTTTGGACGCCGAGCTCGCCAACGGGACCATCACCCAGCACCAGCACCGCAAGATGCGGGACGAGCTGCTCGCCGCCGCGTCGGGCAACGTGGCGCCGGCGTCTGTCGCCTCGCCGCGGGGGCGGGTTGACGGGGCGCCTCAGTGGCAGAGTGCGAATCCGGCCGGTGCGGGGTTCGCTCCGCAGCCGGGGCAGGCGCCGTGGCCGCAGGCGCCGCAGGGGTGGCCTCAGGAGGGCGCGCCGCAGGGCGGGGTGCCGCAGGGTTTCGCGCCGCAGGGGTGGCCGCAGGGGCAGGTGCCCCCGGGCGAGTACGGGCAGCAGCCGGTGGGTGGGGTGCCGCAGGGGCCCGCCGGGGTGCCGGGGCAGCCGCAGGCTCCGGGTGCGCCGGGGCAGCAGGTGGGGATTCAGCCTCAGGTGGGGCAGGCGCCTGCTGGAGTCGGGCAGCCGCAGGACGGGTACGGGCAGGTTCAGACCGGCGCGACGGGGCAAGCTCCGGCGGGGCAGCCGCAGGCTGGTCCGGCTCAGGTCGAGGCGGGTCAGGTCGGGCAGGGTCAGGGCGGCCAGGTTGAGCCGGGCGCCCAACCGCAGCCCGGGCAAGGCCAGCCCCAGGGTGGGGGCAGCCAGACGGAGCAGGAGCAGCCGCAGGCCGGCCAGCCGCAGGCTGAAGCCGGGCACGCGCAGGTCGCGCAGGGGCAGCCGCACAGCGGCCAGTCTCAGGCTGGGCAGCCGGGCGGGCAGCCGCAGGCTGGGCAGCCGCAAGGCGGCCAGAGCCAGCCGCAGGGCCAGCAGGCCGACCACCCGCAGGGCCACCAGCAGAATCAGCCGCAGGCCGGCCAATCCCAGAGCCAACCGCAGGGTGAGCAGGCTCCCGAGGTGGGCAGTGCGCTCGCCACGGAGGAAGGGCCCACCCAGAGCATCTCCGCGCAGCTGCTCGCCACCAAGAAGCCCACGAGCGCCCCCAGCCCGGCCGACGAGCGGGCCACCGATTCGATGCGCTTCCCCTCCATCGAGGACGCTCCGACGGTCGTCACGAATCCGGTGCCTCCGCCTGCCCGGCCGTTGCCCAGCATGTCCCCGCCGCCGCCGCTGCACGGGCCCGGTCAGCAGCTTCCCTTCGACGCGGCTCCCGTGTTGCAGGCGCCGCCGAAGCGCAAGCCGACCTGGTTGTTCATCACCCTCGGTGTCGTTGTCGTGCTCGCGATGGTCGCGGCCGGTGTGTGGTTCCTGCGCGGCGACAACACCACCACGACTGCCCAGCCGACCACCTCCGCCGTCAGCTCGCCGGAGGCGGTCGAGGCGCGGTTGCCGACCCTGCCGGGCACCCCGAGCACCAACAACGGCACCCTGACCGTCGAGCAGGGCATCGACCTCAAGCTGTACTCCCGCGAGGAAGGCCAGCTCTTCAAGGACAACGGCGCGAACCAGGTCATCTTCCGCGGCTCCTCCCAGGGCCCGCAGGGTTACCTCGTCCTGGTCGTCCCCGCCAGCTCGCCCGCCGCCGCGGCCTCGATCACCCGCGGCCTCTACGAGCACTCCCTCACCGCAGGCCTGCAGACCGTCCCGTCCGGGTCGACCAACGCGAAGGCCGTCACCGGCAGCAACTCGGCAGGCCAGATGAGCGGCACGTGGTACACCTCCGGCAGCTACGCCGTCGCGATCTGGGTGTCCCAGGGCCTCGGCGGCGACCCGAACTCGCTGGCCGAACGCCTCGCCCAGACCAAGACCTCCCTGGCCACGGCCCTCCCGCCGAACTAGGGCACCTGGCCGGGCCGCAGCACGTCACCACACCGCCCGGTCACCGCCGCCGCGCGCGAGGCCTCCACGCGCGGCACGGTGACCCGCGCGTACGCCCGCAGGTTCACCAGGTCATCGCCGTCGAGCGCGTCCAGTCGCACCCAGTCGCCGTTCTTGCCCGTCCGGTCCAGCACCACCGCCGCGTACTCGACCGCCAGGCGCCCGTCCGACGTCAGCCCCGTCAGGTCGGTCCACGGCACGTGCGTGTGGATGAACGTGGGCTTGACCTCGTCGAACACGTAGTCCCGCAACCCCTGGAAGTCCCCCGTGGACACCAGGTCCGCGATGCGCGCGTCCGCCAGCCCCACCGAGTCCACCACCCGCAACCGGCTGGTCAACGCCGTCCCGCCGACGTCCGGCAGCAGCACCGACCCCTGCCGCAAGCCGATCGTGTCCGCGTACCCGTTGAACAACCGCCCGTACCGCTCCGCGATCTGGCACAGCGGCACCACCGGGCCGCTCGCGAACCCGCGCCCCGAGTCGGCCAGCGCGGGCGCGCTCGGCACCGCCGCGGCCACCAGCACGACCGCCAGCGCCGCCCGCCACCGCACCGACAGCGCCCGCATCACCTCGACCACCGCCAGCGCCGCGACCAGGGCCGCCATCGTCCACAAGGGAGTCGCGAACCGGAACTCGCCGCCCGGCTCCGGGTTGAGCACGCAGTACGCCGCCAGCGCGAGCACCAGCGGCACCAGCCATGCCACCAACGGCCGCCGCAACGCCGGGACCAGCCAGAACGCCAACCCCACGGTCACCAGCCCGGCCAGCGCCACCGGCCAGCCGAGGTACTCCACCGGCTCCACCACCCGCCCGGCGTTCGACCACGACGGCGGCTGCTGGTTCTTCGCCACCGCCGTGTTCGGCACCCACCGGCCGAACTCCGCGTGCCGCCACAACAGGTACGCGCCGTACGGCACCGCGAACGCCAGCACCGACACCCCCGCCGGGAGCAGCGTCCGCCACCGCCACGCGAACACCAGCGCCACCACCGGGTACGCGACCAGGAAGATCACCCCGTCCGGCCTGGTCAGCGCCGCCACCACCGCCAGCAGACCGGCGGCGAGACCGACCCGCACGGCAGCCACCCGTCCGTCCGCCACCGCGCGGAACAACAGCGCCGCCAGCCACGCCACCGCCAGGGCGTACAGCGGGTTCTCCAAACCGGACAGCGACCAGATCACGAACGACGGGATCGCGGCCAGCAACCCGCCCGCGAACAACGTCACCAGCCACGCCCACCGCGTGACACGGCTCACCGCGAAGTGGCACGCGGCGAGAACACCGGCGCAGCACAGCAACCCGAGCGCTTTCGGGAACAGGACGTAGTCGGGCACGCCGAAGATCGCGCCAGTGTCGAAGAGGCGCAGCACCTTCCCGAGCACCAGCAGGACGAGCCAGGCCGGGTTCGAGAACCCCTCGACGGGTTCCGCGCCGGGCTGGAGCACCGGCCCCGCGCCGTCGACCAGGTCGCGCGCGTAGGCGAAGGTGATCGCCGCGTCGTCGTTGATCCAGTTGCCGTAGGACCAGCCGTGCAGGCCGATGAGCGCGGTTCCCCCGGCGACCGCGGCCACGGCGGGCCAGCGTGCCGCCATTTCGCCCCCTCCTCGTCACACCCTAACCAGAACAAGGTCACGAAATGACCCTCACCGGCGATGAGCAGGGTAGGCGTGCACAATGTGCGTCGTCACCGTAGCGCTATCCGGCGGACGCGTTCCGCCTCGTCCAGAGCAGATTAGGGGGCTACCGGGTGTCCTGGCAGGAGGAGTTGCGCAAGCTGGACGAAGAGCTTGCCTCGGGACGTCTCTCCGCGGACGACTACCGCGTCCGCCGGGACCAGGTGCTCTCGTCCGCGGTGTCCTACAGCGACAGCGCGTCCCAGCCACAGCAGCCGGCGCCGCAGCAGCAGGACAACTCCGCGGATTCGACGCAGGTGATCGCGCCGATCAGCCCGCCGCAGGGCACGCCGCAGCCGCCCCAGCAGCAGCCGCAGAACTTCTCCGCGGAGCCGACGCAGGCCGTCTCGCCGAACTGGCAGGCCAGGCCGCCGGTGGACCCGGAGCGCACCCAGTACGTCGCCAACCCGCCCGCGCCGCAGTCGCCGCCCGCGGGCTTCCCGGCCTCCCCGCCCGCCGGGTTCCCCCAGTCCGGCCCGCAGCCGGTGCAGCAGCCGTGGAACGCGCCGGAGTCCGACGCGAGCCCGCCGTGGGGCGGCTCCGACTTCCCGCCGATCAGCCCGGTCGCGCAGGGTCCGGAGGCCTTCGACGACAAGCCGGCCAAGGGCAAGGGCAAGGCCGTCTGGATCTCCGTCGCGGTCGTCGTGGTGCTGGTCGCCGCGGGCCTGACGATCTTCCTGACCACCTCCGGCGGTGACGACACCCAGGCCGGCACCACGACCACGCAGGCGCCGCCCACCTCGAGCGCCGCCAGCAACTCGCCCAACCAGGCGCTGCTGGACAAGATCCCGCCGACCGAGGGCACCGCGGACGGCCAGAGCGGGCTGCTGCCGGTCAACCGGCTGGTCGACCTGGGGATCATGGACGAGGGCGAGGCCGCGCTGCTGAGCAGCCGCTCGGTGCAGGAGGTCGCGTGGCGCGGTTCGCAGCGCCAGCCGGACGCCAGCGGTCCCGGCAACGAGAAGATCTCGGTGACGGTCATCCCGCTGGACAGCTCCGCCACCGCGACCGCGCTCGCCGGCCAGCTGCGCCAGTACTACGTGCGCAACGGCCTGGTGCTGATCAGCGACCAGCTGCCGAACATCCCGCCGCAGGTGGTGTTCCACAAGCTCGTCGCCTCGCCGATCGTGTACCGGGCCACCTGGGTGTCGGGCGAGAACCTGATCCGCGTCAACGTGACGCAGGGCGACCTGGCCGACGAGGCCGCGTTGTCGGGCGCCTACCAGCGGACCGTCCGCTCGATGTTGCTGCCCTATCCGGTGGGCTGATCGTGAGCGACCTGGTCGCCGAGATCATCCGCAACGCCGCCGACCACACCGCGCTGTCCGACGAGCTGCACTTCGCGGCGCTGGCGCCCGGCGAGCGGGACCAGCTCGACCACGGCCGGGCCAACGCGTTGCGGGCGCTCCGGTTGCCGCCGGACGCGCACGTGCTCGAAGTGGGCGCGGGCCACGGCGCGGTGACGCGGTACCTCGGCGAGCGGGTGGCGCGGGTCGACGCCGTCGAGCCGGATCACGCGGAGGCCGTCCGGGCCCGCACCGCCGATCTGCCCGGCGTGCGCGTGCTGGACGAGGTCCCCGGCGAGCGGTACGACCTTCTCGTCGCGTCCGACGTCGAGCACGCGGACCGGTTGAAGCCCGGCGGGGTGCTGTGCCTGGCGGTGCCGAACCGGCTTGGCGTGGGCAGGCCGGGCGGGCAGTCCCGCCGCCACTGGGAGCGGCGACTGGCCGCGGCCGGGCTGACCGTCCACAAGGTCCTCGGCTGCCTCCCCGGTCACCGGATCACCCGGGCCGTGATCACCGCCGAACTGCTCGACCGGCACCCGCGGCTGGCGGTGGAGCTGGCCGGCCGTGACGAGCGATGGGCCGAGATGGTCGAGGGCGGTCTCGGCCTGGACACCGTGGACGGCCTGCTGTTCCTCGCCTCGGCAGGCGAACCCGCCGCCCGGCTGTGGCCGGACGACCTGCTCGCCACCTACTTCAACACCGACCGCGCGGCCCGCTGGTGCACCCGCGCGGACGTGGTCGGCGACGAGATCCGCCGCACTCCCCTGCTGCCGCAGGAACCGGGGCCGGTCGCGGTGCGCGAGTGGACGGACGTCGTGGTCGACGCCCCGACGCTGCCCGAGGTGCTGACGGAACAGCCGTGGCGGGTCGCGGAGCTGCTGACCGCGTGGGCGGACCTGGTGCGGGCGAACCCGTCGTGGGACCTGATCCCGTCGAACGTGCTGGTCAGCGACCCGCCGCGGGCGATAGACCTGGAGTGGGAGCGCGCCGGGACGACCGCCGGCGAGGTGATCGACCGGGGCCTGCTGCTGCTCGCGGACGAACTCGCCCGCGCCGGCTGGGCGGGCGCCGCGCCCGGCACGACGGTGCGGGACCTGGCCGCCTGGCTCGGCGTCCTGCTCGACCGCCCGACGGCGTTCGTCGACGCGGCCGCCGAGCGGGAGGCGGAGTTCCAGGCCATCCGGCGCTGCGGCGTCACCTCCGGTCCCGGTCTGGACCACGAGCGGGACGCGATGCGCCTGGCCTGGCGCCGTCGTCTCGCCGAGGAGACCACGCGGCACACGCCGGCCCCGACCGAGTTGGACGCGCAGGTCGCCCGCACCATGGCCCGCGTCGACCGGATCATCGCCTCCGGCGACTCGATGTTCCGCGGCAGCACCGAGCACTACTTCGCGGTGGCCGGCCAGGCGTTGCGGGCGTGCCTGCACGGGCTGCAGGCCGCCGGCCGTCCCGCGCCGCGGCGGGTGCTCGACTTCGGCTGCGGCTACGGCCGGGTGCTGCGCACGTTCCGGGCCGCCTTCCCGGACGCCGAACTCGTCGCCTCCGACATCGAACTGGACGGCGTGGAGCACTGCGTGCGGTTCTTCGGCGCGATCGGGCTGCCCGCGTCGGTGCGCATCGAGGAGATCCCGCAGGTCAGCGACATCGACCTGATCTGGTCCGGTTCGGTGCTGACCCACCTGGACATCGCGGCGTGGGACGCGCTGCTGGGCTACTTCGAGCGCGCGCTCGCGCCGGGCGGGGTCGCGGTGGTCACCACGCACGGCCGCCGTGTCGCGTGGCGGATGGCCAACGGCGGCGAATACGGCCTGACGGCCGCGGACCACGCCCGGGTGCTGGCGGACTACCGTGACCACGGGTTCGGCTACGCCGACTACCCCGGCCAGCCCGGGTACGGCATCTCGCTGAGCACGCCGGAGTGGGTGACCGGGCACGTCCTCACCCCGCGGCTGCGCCTTGCCGGGTACGTCGAGGCGGGCTGGGACGGCCACCAGGACGTGCTGATCCTGGTCAAGGACGCCGAAGAGACGTTGAAGGCGGGACGATGAACGCAACGGCCGGGTTGGTGCGGCCGGGACGGCCGGTGGGGCACCTGTTCGAGCTGCGCGGGTGGGTCACCGCGGGCGAGACCGTGACTGTCCACATCGGAGGGTCCGAGGCGGAGGTGCGGCGCCACGACACGGGCACCGAACCGCCGGGCACGACCGGTCTGCTGATCCGCACGAAAGACCCGGTGCCGACCGGCAGGCACGAGGTCGTCGTCCGCGCCGCGAACGGCGACGCGCTGACCGGCGCCGTGGTCGAGGTCGGTCGCTTCGGCGACGAGGAACCGCTGCGGCTGTACGAGATCGACACCCCGAAGCACGGCGACAACCCGCAGGGCGATGTCGTGTTCGTGCGTGGCTGGGTGCTGCTCGATTCGCGTGCGCCGTCGCTGGTCGAGGTCCTGGTGGACGGCGGTGAACCGGTCCGCGCCCGCACCCGCCTGCCGCGGCCGGACGTGGCCGACCACCTGCCGGACTTCCCGGACGCCGGGGTCAGCGGGTTCGAGGCGCGGGTGCCGGTCGACCTGCCCGCCGGGGAGGACCGCGCGTTGTCGGTGCGGGTCCGCGTCCGCGGCGAGCTGTCCGGCGAGTGGACCTCCGAGGCGCGCGAGGTGGTGCTGTCCAACCCGGCGCCCGAGGACGCCGATGTCGCGCTGGCCGCCCGGCTCGCCGACCGCACGCGGAAGGCGCTGGCGCGACCGCGTGGCGGCACGGATCCGCGGCACGTGCTGGTGTTCACGCACAGCCTCGCGGTCGGCGGCGGGCAGTTGTGGTTGCAGGAACTGCTGGACCGGCTCGCGACCCGGCACGGCTGGCGCATCACGGTCGTCACCCAGCTCGACGGCGAACTGCGCGCGGACTGCGAAGCGCACGGCATCGACGTGCACCTCACCTCGCCGTACCGGGTGCACGACGTCGCCTCCTACGAAGGGCACATCGCCGAGCTCGCCCAGTTCGCGCGCGGCACCGACGCCTCGGTCGCGCTGGTCAACACGCTCGGCGCGTTCCCCGGCGCGGACGCGGCGATCCGGGCCGGGCTGCCGACCGCGTGGGTGCTGCACGAGAGCTTCGACCTCAACGACTTCTCGTACCAGAACTGGGGTCCGGCCGGCCTGCTGCCGCCGGTGCGCGAGCGCTGGGTGAGCACGCTGCGCGAGGCCGACCGGCTGCTGTTCGTCGCCGACGCCACGCGCGAGATGTTCCTGCCGTTCTCGTCCCCGGCGCGCTGCCGCACGATCCGCTACGGCACGCCGATGGTCACCTACGGCGGCCAGGTGTCCGAACGCGACCGTCGCGCGGCGCGGCGGAAACTCGGCATCCCCGAGGACACCACGCAGCTGCTCAACGTCGGCGTGCTGGAGCCGCGCAAGGGACAGGGCCTGCTGATCAGCGCCATGGACCGGGTCCGGCGGGCGCACCCGGGGATCCGGCTGAGCATCGTCGGCCACCACCCGTCGCCGTACGGGCTGACGCTGGCCGAGTTCACCGAGCGGACCGGGCTGCGGGACTGGGTCGACCTGGTGCCGATCCAGCGCGACCCGGCGCCGTGGTTCGAGGCGGCGGACCTGTTCGTGAACAGCTCCGACGTGGAGTCGCTGCCGCGCTCGATCCTGGAGGCCGTGTGCTGCGGCCTGCCGGTCGTGGCCAGCGACGTGTTCGGCGCGCGGGAGATGATCGCCGACGGGCACAGCGGCTGGCTGTTCGAGCCCAACGACGCGGACGCGCTCACCGTCGCGTTGCTGCGTGCCCTGGACACCCCGGCGGACCGGCGGCGCGCGATCGCCGCGAACGCCTACGAAAAGCTGCACGGCTGGCTGGACCCGGCGGGTTACGCCGCCGAGTACGCCGACGTGCTCACCGAGCTGGTGAAGGAGCGGGGATGACCGACGAGCTGCCGGGTGCTGTGCGCGCCGAGCTGACCCGGTTGCGGGCCGAGCGGGTCGCGTTCACCGAGGAGCGCGAGCGGTTGCGCACCGAGCTGCGCGAGTCGGAACTGCAGATCCGCGAGCTGACCAAGCACCGCGACCAGCTGGTGAAGCAGGTGGAGAAGCTGGCCGGCGTCGCCGAACGCGCCGAGCAGGCCGACGCGCTGGCGCGGGACGTCCTGGTCGCCCGCGCCGAACGCGACTCGCTGCGCGCCGAGCTGGCCGAGACCCGCGGCGAACGCGACCGGCTGCGGCTGCGGCTGCTGGACGCCGAGCTGCAGCTGTCCGGCGCGGCGCCTGCCGAGGCGCCGCTCACCGAGAGCGGAACGCTCGCCGCCGAGCAGCGGGCCGCCGAGCTGGCGCGGGAACTGGACGCGACGCGGGCGACGGTGAGCTGGCGGGTCACCGCGCCGCTGCGGGCCGTGCGGCGGCGGACTTCATGACCGCGCAGCTCTGCTTCGTGTCCGCGACCGGCGGCTCCGGGTTCATGGCGGAGCTGCTGGAGGTGGTCGCCGATTCGGTGCGGCGAGCCGGGTTCCACGCGACCACGGCGACCGGCCGCTACCCCGACGCGGACGCCGACACGGTCTATGTCGTGGTGCCGCACGAGTACTTCGTCGTGACCCCGGAGGCAGACCAGCCGACCGAGGAGCAGCGGCGCCGCACCATCGCCTTCTGCGTCGAGCACCCGGGCACGGCGACCTTCGAGCGCAGCGCGGCCCTGCTGCCGGGGCTGGCAGGCGCGGTGGACATCAACCACGACTCGACCGCCGAACTGCGCCGCCGCGGCATCCCGGTCGAGCACTTCCAGCTGGGGTACTCGCCGCTGTGGGACGCGTGGGGCGGCGACCCGGACAGCGCCCGCGAGATCGACGTGACCTACCTCGGCACCGCGGAACGGCGCCGGTCCAAGCTGCTCGCGTCCTACGCCGGCGACCTCGCCGACCTGCGGGTCCGGCTGCTCACCCCGCCGCACGAGCCGATGGGCCCGCGGCGGGTCGACTTCCTGCCCGGCGAGGCGAAGTTCGCGCACCTGGCGAACTCGCGGTTCCTGCTCAACCTGCACCGCGAGCGGTCGCGGGCGCTGGAGTGGGTGCGGGTGCTGGAGGCGCTGTGCAACGGCTGCGTGGTGCTGACCGAGCCGTCCACTGACCTCGCGCCGCTGGTGTCCGGCACGCACCTGGTCGTGACGCGGCCGGAGTCGCTCGGCGCGGCGGCCGCGGCGCTGGCCGCGGACCCGCAGCGGGAACGCGACCTGCGGCTGGCGGGGTACGAGTTCGTGCGCACCGCGCTGGACCCGCTGGCCTCGGCGAAAACGCTGGTCGAGCTGGCGGAACGGGTGCTGACCGCCTCGCCCGGGGTGCCCGCGAGCGCCCCGCTCGCCGAGACCACAGCCGTCGAGGAGCCGCGGCCGCTGGCTATCGACACCCCCTCCTGGGACGTGCGGTTCGCCGGCACCCGGTCGCTGGGGGCGCCGGCCGAGAACCCACCGCTCGCCACGCGCATGGGCCAGCAGACCGTGGACGCGCGCCGCACGTCCGGCGTGGAGTGGCTGCCCTCGGCGGTGCCCACGGTGTTCCCGGACGCCGACCGGGCGGAGGTGGACGTGCTGCTGGTCCGCCGCCCCGGCGAGCCGGATCCGGACCCGCTGGTGCGCGACCTGCTCGCCGGCACCGTGCTGCCGCGCCGGATCCTCGTCGGCGAGGACGGTGTCGCGCCGCGGCCCCGCCCCCGGCCCGCCGACCTGCTGCGGCACGAGCTGCCGTTGGGCCGCGGGTACACGCGCAACCGGCTGCTGGAGCGCTCGTCCGCGCCGTGGCTGCTGGTGCTCGACGGCGGGCTGCGGGCCTCGCGCCGGCTGCTGGAACGGCTGGTCGCCGCCTCCGCCGACGTCGACGTCGTGCACTGCCCGGTCGCCGACCCGGTCGAAGGACTGGTCGCCGCGCTGCCCCCGGAGGAGCGGCGGCTGGCGGAGCTGCCCTACCTCGGCAGCGGGTACCTGGTGCGCCGCGAACTGGCCGAGTCGTTCGGCGGCTGGACCGAGGACCCGCTGGCCGACGGCCTGGAGGACCACGTCTTCTGGCGGCGGCTGGCCACCCGCGGTGTGCCGACCGCGCTGGTCCAGCAGGTCCTGCTGAGCCGGTTGCGGCCCGATCCGGCGCCCCGCCCGGTGGACCTCGATCCGCACCGCGTCTGGTCGCTGACGCGCATCCTCGCAGGTGAGCCGGTCACCTCCAACGGGTGACTTCGGCGTGTCACGCAACCTCCTCCCACTCCCGCGCGCCTACCGAGCAGAGCATCGGGCACGGGAAGGAGGCGCGGATGTGGATCCAGATCGGCCTCGTCGGCCTGATCGCCGTGGTGTTCCTGGTGCGGCTGGTGGCCGTGCTGCGTCACCGTGAGCCGCGCGGCGTGACCAAGCCGGACTCGTAGGCGAGCACGACGAGCTGGGCGCGGTCCCGCGCGCCGAGTTTCGTCATGATGCGGCTGACGTGCGTGCGCGCGGTGGCCGTGGAGATCACCAGCTGGGCGGCGATCTCGTCGTTGGACAGACCGCCCGCGACCAGTGCCAGCACCTCGCGTTCGCGGTCGGTGATCCGCTGCACCGCGGCCGTGTCGATGCGCCGGTTCTCCGGGCGGCCGACGAACTCGCTGATCAGCCGCCGGGTGACGGTCGGCGCGAGCAGGGCCTCGCCGGAGGCGACCACGCGCAGCGCGCGGAGCAGCTCGACCGGGTCGGTGTCCTTCAGCAGGAACCCGCTGGCGCCCGAGCGCAGGGCCTGGAACACGTACTCGTCGACGTCGAAGGTGGTCAGGACCAGGACCTTCACCTCGGCCAGGTCCGGGTCGCCGGTGATCTCGCGGGTGGCGGTGAGGCCGTCGACGCCGGGCATGCGGATGTCCATGACGACCACGTCCGGCCGGTGTTCCCGCGCCAGGGCAAGCGCTTGCGCGCCGTCCGCGGCCTCGCCGCAGACCTCGAACCCGTCCTCGGTCTCCAGCAGCACGCGGAACCCGGCGCGCACCAGCGCCTGGTCGTCGGCGAGCACGACCCGGATCATGTCTCCTCCAGGGGTAGTTCCGCGCGGACCTCGAAACCGCCGTCGACCACGTGGGCCTCGGCTTTGCCGCCGAGCGCGGCGGCGCGTTCCTGCATGCCCCGCAGGCCGTTGCCGACGGTGGGGGTTTCCGCACCGCGGCCGTCGTCCCGCACCACGAGCCGGAACTGTCCGTCGCGGCGGGCGAAGCGGATGTCGACGGTGCGGGGCTGGTTGGCGTGCCGGACGACGTTGGTGAGCGACTCCTGCAGGATGCGGTAGGCCGCGCCGTCGACCGGGGCGGGCAGGTCGCCGGGCGAGCCGTGGACGCGGACGGTCAGGCCGGTCGCGCGGGTGTGGTCGAGCAGTTCGCCGAGCTGTTTCAGGCTGGGCGCGGGCCCGAGGCCCTGGCCGGAGCGCAGCACGGCGACGGTGGCGCGCAGGTCGGCGAGCGCGGTCGCGCTGGCCTCCTTGATCGCCTGCAACGCGGCGACGGCCTGGTCCGGCCGCCGGTCCGCGACGTGCACCGCGACACCGGCCTGGACGTTGATCATGGCGAGGCTGTGGGCGACGACGTCGTGCACCTCGCGAGCGATGCGGAGCCGCTCCTGCTCGGCGAGGCGGGACTGCCGTTCGGCGGCCTCCTGCTCGGCGGCGAGCCTGGCCGCGACGCGGTTGCGGACGGCGGTGCCGATGCCGAGGACGGCGACCAGCCAGACGACGAACAACCCGGCGCGGGCGTCGAGCACGAGTTCGCCGCCGCGGGCGAAGTAGACGACCAGCCCGGCCAGGATGACGGCCGACCCGGCGATGCCCGCGACGAGCGGCCCGCGGGCGCGGGTGAGCACGAACAGCGCGATGGTCGGCACCACGACCGCGGGCCCGCCCGGGTGGTCCGTGCTGTAGTAGGCCCAGGTCAGCGCGGCGGTGCCGACGAAGACCGGCAACGGCACCCGCCGCACGGCGAACAACGGCAACGCGGCCGCGGTGAGCCACAGGTAGCCGGACAGGTCGAGCGGATCCTGCTGCGCCCGGCCGGCCACGGTGGTCGTCACGAGGACGAACCCCAGCGGGACGAGGGTGAGCACCACGTCCACGAGAGCCGGCCACCGGCGGGGGTCACGCACGCCCCCGAAGCTACGGCAGACGGCCGCCCCGCGCGTCCGTCGAAGAGCGGCTCTTGGATTACGACTCGGGCGGTACGCGCGAGGTCAGGGCAGGCGCGGCAGCACCGCGCGCCACTCGTCCAGCTCCCGGCGCAGCTCCTCGCTCGCCACCCGGTCGCTCAGCTCGACCGCGGGCACGACGACGTTGCGGACCCGGCGCAGCGTGCGCATCTTGCCGACGTCCTCGGCGCGCAGGGACCACTCCACCGCCGCCGCCTCGGCCGGGGTCATCCCGGCCAGGGCCAGGCACGCGGCCGCCACGTCGTCGGGCCGCAGCCCGGCGGCGACCGGGTCGTCGAGGTTGCGGGCGAGGTTGGCTTCCCGCGGCCGGACTTCCCGATCCGCGAGGGCGCCCGTCTCCCGGGCGACCTCGAGCGCCGCCACCGCGAGACGAGCCCACGACTCACGGCTTTCGCCGGGGGTGGTGGCGTAGAGGGTCGCGGTCTGGATGAGACCGAGCCACTTGCCGCCGCCTTCGGTCGCGCGCAAGCGGGCGCGCTGCTCCTCGGGTGGCAGGCGCCGCAGCTCGTCAGGAACGGTCACTCCCGGTCTTCTCCCACACGGGCGGCCCCACCCGGACCTGGATCTGCCTGTTGCGGTCCCGGTGGTCGGCGACCGTGCCGTGGACCGGTTCGCCGACCGCAGGCCACTTCGAATGGTCGAACACGTCTTCGCCGCCGGGCCGGTAGCTGATGGCGTCGATCAACGCGGGCACCTCCCCGGGCAGGGTCACGATCATGCCGAACGGCAGGTGCTCCGCGACCACGGCCTCCACCACCGAGCCGATCGGGAAGTGTTCCTTCGCGGCCGCCCATTCCGCGTCGTTCATCATCGATGCCACTTTCTCGGGTACTGGTTGAGTTCTTCCACACGAGACGCGGGAATCTCGACTTCGGTCAGCGGCCCGCCCTGGTACGGCTGTTCGAACCGGGCGAACCGATCCGCGTACTCCGAAGCCGGGACCTGGATCTCGATGACCCCCTCACCGTAGTGGCCCGCGTAGGTGTCCGCGAGCTCGCGATCACGCGCGAAGAACGCTCCCGCCTCCCACGGTCCCGTCCCCCCGTAATCGTCCGCGCGGTAGCCGTGCTCGTACTGCTGCTGCCCGAGGCCGCGCTGCGGCGCCTTGTAGAGCGGCACGTACTCGTCTTCGCCGTCGGGCGTGTCCGGGCCGCATCCGTCCGCGGCCGTGAGCCCCAGCGGGTCGATCCAGCCGACCGGGTTGGGGACGTAGGCCTGCGGGTTGAACCCGCCCTCGAGCCCGAGTGGATCGTTGCTCGCGAAGCGCCCCGACTCCGGATCGTAGTAACGCTGGAAGTTGTAGTGCAGACCGGTTTCGGGGTCGAAGTACTGACCGGCGAACCTCAGCGGTGTCCCGGCCCGGTTCTCCAGGCGCGCCAGTGCCTTGCCCCACAGCGTCCGGCGCCCCTGCCACACGACGGCGCCGGACCCGTCGACGAGTTCGGTCGGCGTTCCGGCCAGATCGGTGACGATCGCGTAGAAGGCGCGGTCGAACCACTGCTGCGAACCGTCCCCGCGGAACACGCGCTCGACCTGAGCCAGGGGACGCCGTCCGCTCGGCTCGTGCTCCCAGGAGATCGCCGTGGCATCACTGCTGATCTGCTCGACGAGCACGGACCCGTCCCAGAAGAAGTCCGTGCGTTCCGCGACCGTGACCCCGTCCGCGGCGAGGCGCAGCTTCGCGATGCGGCGTCCGAGCGCGTCGTAGAGGTAGCGCCACCGCGTGCCGTCCGGCGTGACCACCGAGGTCAGCCGGTCCTCGGAGTTCCAGGTGTAGTGCCACGTGTCGGGTTTCGCCGACAGCCGCTTCTTCTGCCGCAACGTGATCCGGCCCTGACGGTCGTAGCCGTACCGCACGCGACCCGCCGAAACCACGAGCGCGCCCTGGTAGTCGCGCCGTCCCTGGCCGTCCGTGTCGGTGTCCGGCCACTCCGCGGTCCGGATGTTGCCCGCCGGATCGTAGGAGTACCGCTCGTAGCCGTCCGGACTGCCGACCTGTTCCACCCGGCCGTTCGCGTCGAGCTCATAGCGCCGGACTCCGGCGATGTCGTCCTCGATGGCGTTCACGACACCATCGGGCCGGTAGTGGTAGCGGCGTTCGTAGAGGTGCCGCATGGTTCCGTTCGCCCGGTCGGCGACGCCGGCCACGGTCTGCGAACCCAGCCGGTGCGTGGGCGTCCACGTCTGCGCCAGCGCCGTTCCACTGTCGAGCAACCGCTCGATCTCCCGGCCCGCGGCATCGAACCCGAAGGTGAACGTCCGCCCGCCGGTACGCAGTGAAGCGGGCCGGTGGCTCGAGCCGTAGTCCCAGAAGCTCTCCGTGCCCGAGGGTGTGCGACGGTACGTGCGGCGGCCCAGAGCGTCGTAGGCGAAAACGGTGGCATGGCCGTTGATCGTCTCGGCGAGCACCCGGCCCGCCGCGTCCCGTTCGAAACGAACGTCGGCATCCGCGTTGCGAGCGCGGACAAGCCGCCCCGCCGGATCGTATTCGAACGTCGCGACACCGTCACGGGACCTGCGCTCGACGACGTTGCCGAGGGCGTCGCGCACGAAGACCGTGGTCTCGCCCGCACCGTTGGTCCGGGACACCAACTGCCCCGCCGCGTCGCGCTCGTAGGAGATGGCGCGACCGGTGAAGTCCGTCTCGGCGATCAGGCGGCCGGCCGCGTCGTACTCGTACCGCCATTCGTCGCCGAGCGGGTCGCGAACCGCGCGGAGCTTCATCTCACTGTCGTAGACGAAGTCGAACCGGGCACCGTCCGGGCCCGTCTGCGAGGCGAAGAAGTCGAAGTGCGTCATCTCGACGCGTGTCACGTTGCCGTTCGCGTCGACCCGCTCGACCTCGTTGCCCTCGCCGTCGTACCTCCAGTGCTCGGTTGTGCCGTCCGGCAACGTGCGGGACAACAGCTTGCCCTCGACCGTCCAGCGGAGGTGCGTCTCCCCGCCGACCGGGTCCTGGACGAGGATCACCCGGCCGAACTGGTCCCGCCGGTAACGCGTGACGCCGCCGTCGGGGTCCGTCAGGGCGGTGAGCAGGCCTGCGGAGTCGGTCTCACGGCGGACCACGTTGCCGAAGTGGTCGGTGATCGTCGCAAGGTGCCCCGACTCGTTGTAGCCGTACCGGGTCACCGCGCCCGTCGGATCCACGACGAGCGTGCGGTTGCCCGCATCGTCGTACTCGTACCGCCACACCGACCCGTCGGGGTCGACCGCGGTCGCGGGCAGGCCCTGTGCGTTGTACTCGACCAGCGCCCGCGTACCGTCCGGGCGCGTCACCTCGCTGAGGCTGCCCCGGTCGTCGTACCGGTAGCGGGTGGTGCGGCCCAGCTGGTCGGTGTGCGCGAGCAGCCGGTGGTAACGGTCCCAGTCGAACCGCGTCTCGTGGCCCAGCGGGTCGATCTCCCGCACCAGCTGGTTGAACTCGTTGAAGTGGTACCGCCGGACGTGGCCCAGCGAGTTGGTCTCGGTCGTCACCCGGTTCTCGAGGTCGTACTCGAGCGTGCCGGCGAGCGCGTCACCCGAGCCCTCCGTGCGGACGCAGCGACCGCGGTGGTCGTAGGTGTAGGCGTACCACTCCCCGTTGCGGTCGTCCCAGCGGGTGATCCGGCCGGCCTGGTCGTAGGCGAAGCGCAGCGGACGGCCGGACGAGTTGACGACCTCTACGAGGTTGCCACCGTCGTAGCCGTACCGCACCAGGGAAATCCCGCCGGACGGCGGATCGTGCAGGCTGAGTTCCGTGACGCGCCCATCGGAGGTCCGGACGTCGACCCGATACCCACCGGAGTGCCGGACCGCGACGGGCATCCCGGAGGGGTCACGGTCGAAGTCGATCCGGTCGGTGCGTTCCTCGATCGCGGTGAGTTCCGCGGTACCGCCCCGAGCGGGCGCGAACCGCAGCACGCGGCCGCTCTGCGGCTGGCGGATCGTGTACCCGCCATCGGCCGCACGCGCCAACGGCCATCGGGCGCCGGCCTCCGCGAAGACCTCGCCCTCCGCGGGCGGGTGCGGATACACGAGGATCACCCCGTCGGGACCGGCGTAGCACACACCGCGCTCGTCCAGCTCCAATCGCTGGTCCAATGTGGACGCCCAGGACGGGCCGAAGAGGCGGCCGGAGCGGTAGGACGACACGTGGACGCGCTGCAGCACCAGCGGGAGCAGGCCGGGGAGCTGGACGTCCTTCTGCACCAGGTACATCTCGCCGGTCGCCATGTCGATCGGCTCGCGGCGGCCGCACCGCCCGACCGGTTCCTGGGAACGGAGGTCGGGATCTTCGGCGTCCCGCCGGAGCGGGCTCCCGGAACCGTCGCCGGGGCGGCTGGCACCTGGCGTGCCCGGGGTGCCGTCCACGCCGTCGGGGGTGTCGGGGCTGTTGGGGGTGTCCGGGCTGTTCAGGTCCGGCGTGTCGACCTTCCCGCCGCCGCCGTGCACGGCCGACGGGGTCGTGCCCTCACCACCCAGCTTGCGGCCCAGCTTGCTCAACTGCTGAATGATCTCGTCCAGCTTGCCGATCACCCGGCTGATCCGCGGCGACACGTTCCCGATCGTCTTGACCAGCTTCCGGATGAAGTCCGCGATGCGGGTGACCGCACTCGAGATCGCCGCCGTGGCCTGCGCGGCGATCAACGGCGTCGCGAAACCCAACGTGCACGCCGCCTCCAGCGCCCACGTGATCAGCTTGCCCACCA